>CANRHP010000013.1 GCA_947630455.1 uncultured Clostridia bacterium | reverse complement strand
CCGCTGTGCATCAAGGTGGTGATTGCAGGCGAGGTGCTTGCCTTGCCTCTCAATGCCGTCGGCAGAGAAATGTACGTCAGCAAGATCGGCGTCGAAACGGCGCGCGTTGTTGCTCTTACGGTAATTGTGTTCGTTGTGTGCTTTGTTATCAGCGGAGCTTTGGGATTTGTCGGGAGGCGCCTGCATGATAGAGCTTGACGGTATCACGGTGGCATACGGCGACAACGTTATCTATGACAACTTTTCCTTCACGTTTCGTCCCGGAGTAAATGTTATTCTCGGTGCCTCGGGCAGCGGTAAGACTACCTTGCTCAAGGCTATATGTCGTTTGGTGGATTTTGGCGGCAAATTGACCTGTTCACCCGTTTCCGCGGTGTTTCAGGAACCATGTCTTTCCCCTGTTTCGGCATTGAACAACGTCGCCGCCGTGCTTAAAGGCAGGGAAGCCAAGCAAAAAGCGATGGAAATACTGCGGCTTTGCCGTATCGAGGACAAAGCCAATGAACGCGTCGCTCACCTGTCAGGAGGGGAACGGCAGCGAGTTGCGCTTGCGCGCGCTTTTGCGGTCGACCGCCCCGTGCTGTTGATGGATGAGCCTTTTCGCAGCTTGGATCTCGGCGTCAGGCGCAAATTGTATGCTACGCTCGACGAGCTGTTCGACGCATTTTACAAAACGGTGGTGTTGGTTACTCACGACGTGGACGAGGCAATGTTGCTTGCCGATCGCATTTATTTGCTGAGCGGTCGCCCCGCGAGCTTGCAAACCGTTGCGGAAATAAGCATGCCACGCGGCGAAAGAGATGAATTTGCTCCCGAGTTCGTGTCTCTGCGCAAAGCCTTGCAGACAGCGCTGGTTAAGCTGTGAGTTTTTTTGCGGATTGTACCGTACATAAAAAAATTTTATATTATTATAAATTAACGATATCATTACAGACCCGTCCTAAAGTTGACGGGTTTTGTCGTTTTTTGTTATAATTCTTACGTTATGTTTACCGTTTTTCATCTGAGGCGTTGCGATAAATTCGGCTTGGAAAAAGTCGCAAACGACTTTTCCCGCTCATAAAATAGTATTCATATAATTCAGAATTGGAGGAAAACAATGAAAGGATCGACTCTGCCGTTTGACGGAACTCCTGAGCAGGAAACAAAGCTTCGTCAAAAGTTGAACGAGCTAAAATCCACGCCGGGAGCGCTTATGCCCGCCATGCAGTACGCGCAGGAATTGTACGGCTATCTGCCATACGAGGTACAATGTATAATTGCCGAGGAATTGGACGTCACCCTCTCCGAGGTATACGGTGTGGCAACATTTTACTCTCAGTTTTCACTTTACCCCAAGGGAAAGTACAAGATAGGTATCTGTCTCGGAACTGCATGCTATGTCAACGGTTCGCAAAATGTCTACGACAAATTACAGCAGCTACTGGGTATCACCAGCGGTGAATGCACCGATGACAGACTGTTCAGTTTGGATGCGACTCGCTGTGTGGGCTGTTGCGGCATGGCGCCCGTAATGACTGTCAACGATGATGTTTACGGCCGCATCAAGCCCGAGGATGTCGAAGCAATATTGGCAAAATACAGGGAGAGAGGTTAGCGCTATGGATATCAAAACTCTGGAAAAAATTCGTAACGACACCTTCAAAAGCGTCGGCAACAGAGAAACGCACTCTACGCTTGAGGGAATGAGCTTCGACCGTCAGGTATTGGTGTGCGGCAGCACCGGGTGTTCTTCGGAGAACTCGCAAAAAATTCGCGCGCGTTTTGCCGAGTTGGTCAAGGAACGCGGGCTTGATCGTATTCACGTCGGGCAAACGGGCTGCTTTGGATTGTGTGCTGCGGGTCCGGTCGTGGTAGTGTATCCGGACGGGACCTTTTACAGTCACGTAAAGCTTGAGGATGTTGACGAGATTGTGGAAAGTCATCTTGTCAACAATGTCGAGGTGCAGCGTCTTTTGTATGTGGATGCGGACGGCAAAACCAAACCGTTTAACGAAATAGAAAGCTACTGCCGTCAACTGAGGCATGCGTTGCGCAACTGCGGAGTTATAGATCCGGAAATTATTGACGAGTATATCGCCCGCGACGGTTACTTCGCATTGTACAAAGCGTTGACGCAGATGACTCGTGACGAGGTTGTTGATGTCGTAACGGCGTCGGGCTTGCGAGGCAGGGGCGGAGCCGGCTTTTTGACGGGCAGAAAATGGAAATTTACCAAAGATGCGCAGGGCGAAAAAAAATACGTGTGCTGCAATGCCGACGAAGGCGATCCCGGCGCGTTTATGGATCGTTCCGTGCTGGAAGGCGATCCGCATTGTGTAATTGAAGCCATGACGATTGCCGCCTATGCGGTGGGTGCGGATCAGGGTTATGTTTATGTGCGCGCCGAGTACCCCATTGCTGTACAGCGACTCGGCATAGCTATCGAGCAGGCGCGTAGCTACGGGCTGTTGGGCAAAAACATTTTCGGTACCGATTTCAACTTCGATCTGGAAATTCGTCTTGGCGCAGGCGCTTTTGTGTGCGGTGAGGAAACGGCGCTGATGACCAGTATCGAGGGACATCGCGGCGAACCGCGTCCCCGGCCTCCGTTTCCCGCGGAAAAGGGTTTGTTCGGCAAACCGACCTTGCTGAACAATGTGGAAACCTATGCCAATGTGGCGCAGATCATTTTGCATGGCGCCGAAAGCTACAACACAATAGGTACCGAGCGCAGCAAGGGAACCAAGGTATTTGCGTTGGGCGGCAAAATAAATAATACCGGGCTTGTGGAAATTCCAATGGGTACCACGCTGAAGGAAATTATTTATGACATCGGCGGCGGTATTCCAAACGGCAAAAAATTCAAGGCCGCACAAACGGGCGGTCCCAGCGGCGGTTGTATACCGGCAAGTTATCAGGATATATCCATTGACTACGAAAGCCTTGCTTCCATCGGTTCGATGATGGGCAGCGGCGGTCTGATAGTGCTGGATGAGGACAACTGTATGGTTGATATAGCCAAATTCTATTTGCAATTTACCGTGGACGAAAGCTGCGGCAAATGCACGCCATGCCGCATAGGAACCAGGCGGCTCTATGAAATGTTGTGCAAGGTTACCGAAGGAAAGGCCACGTTGGAAGATCTGGACAAAATGGAGCAGCTATGCTACTACATCAAGGACAATTCCTTGTGCGGTCTGGGACAAAGCGCTCCCAACCCCGTGCTTTCTACGCTAAAGTATTTCCGTGAGGAGTACATAGCTCACGTAGTAGAGCATCGCTGTCCCGCGGGTGTATGTAAGGCCTTGTTGAAATATGAAATAGATCCGACTAAATGCAAGGGGTGCACACTGTGCGCACGCAATTGTCCGGCGCAGGCAATAAGCGGTACTGTACGCGAACCGCATGTAATAGATGCCGACAAGTGTTTGAAGTGCGGTATATGCGCGTCAAAGTGTCGCTTCGGCGCTATCAGAAAGGTCTAATGGGAGATACAAATATGATAAGTCTGAAAATCAACAATATTCCCGTCTATGTCGAAGAAGGAACCACTCTGTTGGAAGCCGCTCGCAGTATCGGCATCAAGGTGCCTACGCTTTGTCACCTAAAAGGGATCAGCGAATTGGGCGCCTGCCGGGTTTGCGTCGTCGAGGTCAAGGGCATGAACAGTCTTGTTGCCGCCTGCGAGTATCCCGCGCGGGAGGGAATGGAGGTGTTTACCAACACGCCGCGTGTTCTAAACAGCCGCAAGACGACAATAGAATTGATACTGAGCGACCATCGTAAAGACTGTCTCAGCTGCGAACGCAACACCAATTGTGAGCTGCAGCGTCTTTCGCACAAGTACGACTGCGACAGTCACCGTTTTGCCGGCGCACAACGCGAATTTGTTTATGACGACAGCACCGACTATTTGATACGTGACAACAGCAAATGTATTTTGTGTCGCCGCTGTATAGCGGTGTGCAAACGCCAACAGGGCGTTGGAGTCATCGGTGCCAACGAACGCGGTTTTGCAACGCACGTGGCATGTCCGTTTGATATGGAATTGGCGCACACGCCGTGTGTGGGGTGCGGACAATGTATCAATGTTTGTCCAACCGGCGCCCTGCAGGAAAAGGAAGAAATCACACGCGTTCAGGAGGCGCTTGCCAATCCGGGTAAATACGTGGTAGTGGGATATGCTCCCTCTGTGCGCGCAGCGCTTGCCGAAACATTCGATATGCCCGTGGGAACCAACTGTCAGGGACGAATAAACACAGCCCTGCGTTATCTCGGCTTTGATAAGGTTTTTGACGTCAACTGTTCTGCCGATTTTACGATAATGGAAGAGGCGCACGAACTTGTTTCACGCATACGAAACGGCGGTACGTTGCCAATGTTTACAAGCTGTTGCCCGGGATGGATCAACCATATACAAAAGAATTTTCCCGAGCTGCTGCCCAATTTAAGCAGCTGCAAGAGTCCGCAGCAGATGTTTGGCGCGCTTATCAAGCATGTATTCGGCAAAATCGAGGGCATTGATCCTCGCGACTTGTTTGTCGTGACCGTTATGCCGTGCACTGCTAAAAAGGGCGAAAAGCATCGCACTTTTACGGACGGTTTCGCGGATGTCGATGCGGTCATTACCACTCGTGAGCTGTCAAGCCTGTGCAAAGAAAACGGCATATTGCTCAACGAGCTGCCCGACAGCGAACCGGATCGTCCTTTTGGAGAGTACAGCGGCGCAGGGATGATTTTCGGTGCAACCGGAGGAGTGATGGAAGCCGCCTTACGTACGGCAGTCACCATTTTGGAGCCCGACGCGCGTCTTGCTCCGTTGGAGTTCACGGAAGTGCGTGGGTTAAACGGCGTCAAATCCGCAGGCTACACAGTGGACGGCAAGCAGATAAAAGTTGCCGTTGTCAACGGTCTCAACAATGTAAACGCAATTTGCGAAGCCGTCAAGCGCGGCGAATCGGACTATCAATTTATCGAGGTTATGACCTGCCCCGGAGGATGTGTGATGGGCGGAGGTCAGCCCATACGCGCCACGATTGTCAAACACAAAGCGGAGATTGCGGCGGCGCGCGCAAACGTATTGTATGCTGCCGACAAGTCTATGTACACACGCCGCAGTCACAACAATGCAAGTCTTGCCAAAATATATGCCGATCACATCGGCGAGCCATGCGGAGAACAAGCGCACAAGCTCTTGCACACGCATTATCAAGCTTTGCCCAAGTACATCAAACAGTAACAATATCAAAGCCCAACCGCGCGTTGGGCTTGTTATATAAGCTTGGCGGAAAGCGCAATTCGAAAAACTAAAACAAAAATACGAGATATTTTTTTAAACTTATTGAAATTTGCCATCAAATACGCTACAATATGTATAGGTGTAATTTGACTTTCACCAAATCAGCATGGAGGAACACTCAATTGATACAAGTAATTTACGGCGCAAAAGGCACAGGCAAAACAAAGATCATCGTAAACGCTGCCAACGAATATGCAAAGCAGGCAAAGGGCGTTGTGGTTTATATAGACCGCAGCAATCACCGCTTGCACGATTTGCATCGCAATATTCGGCTGGTAGACGCTTCTGCCTACGATCTGCACAGCCAGCACGACATTCTGTCTTTCATCAAGGGAATGTTGGCAGCCAATTTCGATATAGAGCAAATTTACATGGACGGCATTACGCGTTTGCTTGACTGCAACATCAGTGAGCTGCGGGAGCTGTACGAAGGAATGGAGACCATTTCCCGCGAACACAACGTCAATTTTTGCATTACTGCGAGCGGTGCACGCGAGGAATTGCCCGATTTTATCGCAAAATTCGCCGATTGACGCGTTTTTCAACGGACACCCCGACTTCGGGGTGTCTTTTTATACGGGTGCTGCGGCTGAAAATATTGACACGGCAAATTTTGATGTTATAATATAATAGTTGAAACAGCTTGCTTCGGCGACTAAAATAAGCGTTGGCGGATTCCGCTTTTTGCGCAGTAGAATTTATACAAAAAATTTTGTCAACACTTTTTTGCGGCATTGTTTGCAGCCTTGGTATATGCGTGATTTTCGCGGCAAGGTGGAGGCAGACGAGCTGTTCTGCCTTCGAAAGTCCGACAACAGCAATCTCCGCAACCGTAAAGAGGCAATTGTTAATTAACCGTTCAAACGGATACGGGCGGCATATAGGTAATTTTCGACAACGATCAGGAGTAATTTATGAACACGATAGATATCATTTTTCTTGTAGCTATGGCGATCTGCGTTGTGATAGGCTTTTTTAAAGGCATTATCAAGCAGGTGCTTACCATTGTCGGTATCATATTAGTGTCAACACTAACGGCTACCGTAGCGCCGCTTGTGCAGGAATGGTTTGTCGGCGTGATTGAGAACGATGGTACCCGCAGCGTGATTGCTATGGTGGTGGCGGCGTTGCTGCTTACCGTTGCATACGGTATTGTTGCGTTGATTTTGACCAAAATTTTGCGCAAGCTCAAGGTGATAGGCGTGTTGGATAGGATACTTGGCGGCATTTTGGGTTTTGCGGAGGTATATCTGCTGTTTGCCGTGCTGTTTGCGTTGTTCAACGACACCGGCGAAGAATTTATGCCCTTGCTCAAAAAAGCAATGGGGCAATCCTTCAGCGACAGCTGGGTAGGCAGTCATATATATGCCAACAATTTCTTCGGACACTGGATAATAGTGGATATCGCTCAAAAACTGCTCGATTCTGTTGCTCCCGTGGCTTAAAATGAACAAAAAAGAGATTTTTCCCCGCAATTTTGCTTGACGGTGCGCTGAATTGTGTGATAGTATGTTGCCGTAAAATCTAACAAGGAGGTCAAAGTGATGAACAAACAACGTAATAATTATTTCGAAAGTCGCCAAAACCTGCCTTGCAATCCCGAACAATGAAGCTTCGGATAGTTTGAGCTGTGCTATGAGGCGCTTTCGAAAAGGAAGGCGCTTTTTTTTGCGCTCGCAAACCCAAATTTATTCGAACTTATAGGTGACTATGAAATATCTTTTACGATTTATCAAACCGCACATAAAAACCGTCCTGCTGCTTATGCTGTTGTACGCAGTGCAGACTTTTTGTGCGCTTTTTATGCCATACGTGATGTCCAACATAGTCGAATTGGGCATACGCCAACAAGATCTCGACTATATTTTCCGTGAGGGAGCCGTCATGATCGCGCTTTCGGTAGGCGCGTTGATCTGTGCTCTTGTCACCAATGCGATAAGCAGCAAATTTTCCGCGAAGTTGGCAGTGGACATGCGCAAGCAGGTATTCAACAAGGTCAACAGTCTCACCTTCGAGCAATTTTCCGAGTTGGGTACGGGCAGTCTCATCACTCGCACCACAGACGACGTTGGCTGGATAGAGGACACGATCGCCCAATTGCCTTATGTGCTTGTTTCCGCGCCGGTAATGTTTGTGGGCGGGGTAGTTCTCTCCTTCAAGGGCGATTGGGTCTTGCCCTTGATATTGCTTGCCGTGGCGTTGTTGGTTCTTACCATATCCACGCTCATCACATCCAGTCTCGAAAAGCATTGGCAGCGCGGCGAAGAGTTCACCGACGTACAAAATCGCGTTGTTCGCGAGCGTCTCACGGGCATACGCGTCGTGCGCGCCTTCGACAGGGAGGACTACGAGCACCAACGTGCCGCCGTCGCAACAAGCGAAATGTGCAACAGCTTTGTCAAAGCCAACACGATCAGCGGCTTGATCAATCCTATTGCTTCCCTTTTGCTCAACGCCGCAACCGTAGCGATAATATATGTGGGTGCGATACGCTTACAGCAAACGGCAACGCTCCGAGCGGGGGATGTGCTTGCAACCATACAGTTCATAGCGCTTATTGCCAACGCCATTCTGATATTGTCCTGGACGATATCCTTCATACCGCACGTCAAGGTCAGCTTGCGCCGTATCGGAGAAATTTTGGACAAACAATCAGCTGACGTCGGCGAATCGCAAGGGATAGAGCTTTCGGGAGAAATAGATTTTTCCAACGTGTCCTTTGCATACGGCAGCGCGCAGACAAATGCGCTCAACGACGTTTCGCTGACTGTTCGGCAGGGCGAAACGGTAGGTATCATAGGCGGCACGGGCAGCGGCAAAACAACCTTGATAAAGCTGCTTATGGATTTCTATTCTCCTCGGTCGGGAGAACGCGTTTTCGGCGGAAGGAATTATTCGGAGCTGGGTGCGGCTACCGTGCGCGACAATGTGTCTGTGGCGCTGCAAAAAAGCATGATTTTCGAGGGTACCGTAGCGGAAAATGTCCGCATGGGCAACAGCACGGCAACGGACGAGCAGGTCAAAGAGGCGCTTTCCGTTGCGCAGATGTCCCAATTCGTTGCCTCCAAGGAGGAGGGCGTCAACTACAAGCTTGCCAAGCTGGGCAGCAATCTGAGCGGCGGGCAAAAACAGCGTATAAACATTGCTCGCACCATTCTGAAGCCCGCCTCCGTGTACATATTCGACGACAGCTTTTCCGCATTGGACTATCTCACCGAAGCCAACCTGCGAAAGGCGCTCAACAAATATCTCCAAGGCAAAACGCAGATAATCGTTACTCAACGTGCGGCAACGGCAATGCGCTGCGATCGTGTGTACGTGCTGGACAACGGCAATGTGGTTGGTGTCGGCACTCACAAGCAGCTGTTGGCTTCCTGCCCGATCTATCGTGAAATTTATCAAAGTCAGATGGGAGGTGGTGCAAATGAGTAAAAAATCCAACCGCGATTATTCCGCATGGCGCACTATATGCCGTCTCATCCGTGACATTCGTCCCATTGCGTGGGCTTTGATATTGGCGGCATTTGTATGCGTTTGTTCCGTGCTTCTTTCCGTTGTCGGACCGGAGGTCGTCAACAAAGCCACCGATATTATCTACAACTACGGTGAAACGGGCGCGCCTATCGACATGTACGAGATCGGCAGGCTTTGTCTTGTGGCGCTTGCTGCCTATATTGTTATGGGCGTGCTTTCCATGGTGCGGGTGGTACTCACAACAAATATCACCTCTCGTTTTTACACCAAGGGGCTGCGCATACGTATCAGCGACAAGCTCACGCGCCTGCCGGTGAGCTTTGTAGATTCCACTCCCAACGGCGAGCTGCTTTCCCGCATGATGAACGACGTGTCAAATATGTCCAACACCATATACGTGATAATAGACACTCTTATCGACGGTGTAGTGCGCATTGTCATCATAACCTATTTTATGTACTCCATTCATTGGATATTGGCAACTGCGGTTGTGGTGCTGGTACCGTTGTCTGTGGGACTTTCCGCCTTCATTTCCGCCAAGAGCGAAAAGAGCTGGCACGATTTTCGCAAGGTCAACGGTGAAATGTACGCCTTCATCGAGGAGGATTTCAGCGGCTTCGACACTGTCAAGGCATTCAATTTGGAAAACAAGCAAAAAATCAAATGCGACGGCATATCCGAGGTTTATCGCCAAAAGATGCGCCGCGGCTACATGCTTTCCGGCTTGATTCAGCCGATAATAGCTTTTACCGACAACATCGCGTATGTTGCGGTGTGCATAGCCGGCGGCGTCCTTGCTGTAAAAAATTACGTCAGCGTAGGCGACGTGGTAGAAATCATACTTTTTGCAAAAATGTTTGCCGGTCCTCTCGAATCCATTGCCAACGGAATGGGTTCTGTACAGCACACGCTTGCATGCGCCAATCGAGTGTACAAGCTGTTGGACACAAGGGAAATGGCTCGCACCGACGATCCTGCTCCGCACGGCGCGGGCGAAGTGCGGTTCGATCACGTCAACTTTTCCTACGACAAGATCACTCCTGTCATCAAGGATCTCAGCTTCACGGTCAAGCCGGGTCAAAAGGTTGCTATTGTGGGACCGACCGGCGGCGGCAAAACCACGATTGTCAATTTGCTTATGCGTTTTTACGATGTGGACAGCGGTCACATCTACATAGACGGTGTGGATACCTCCACTCTGGACAGGGCGCAGCTTCGAGGACTTTTCGGCATGGTTTTGCAGGATACCTGGCTGTTCAACGGCACCGTGTACGACAACATTGCCTACGGCAAGCGCGACGCCACGCGTGATGAGGTTGTAGAAGCGGCTCGTCAGGCGCATGCGGATTTCTTTATCAACACGCTGCCCGACGGCTATGATACCGTAATAAACGAAGAATCCACCAATATCAGCAGCGGGCAAAAGCAGCTGTTGACAATTGCGCGCAGCTATCTTGCCAACGCCCCGATGCTCATTTTGGATGAAGCCACAAGCAATGTTGACACTCGCACCGAGCTGCTTATTCAGCGGGCTATGGACGAGCTGTTGATCGGACGCACCGCGTTTGTGATCGCGCACCGTTTGTCCACTATCGTCAATGCCGATATGATCCTTGTTGTCGATCACGGCGAGGTGGTAGAGCAGGGCTCGCATGCCGAGCTTATGTCAAAGGGTGGTTTCTACACTTCCATCTACAACAGTCAGTACGAATTGCTCAAATAAACTTGACCTCACGCCCCTCGGTGTGCTAAACTGATGATGCTCACAAGGGAGTAGTTCGCTTGATACTAAGTTGTCGTGCCCACATACCGAGCAAATTGCTCGGGTGCGACATTGAAGAACGAGACTTGCGCAGGCTTTTAGCTGCGAAGTCTCTTTTTTGTACAAAAGAACGGGGAAGGTACTCAATGCTGGTGGATTTGTTTAACGGTTGGATAAAAGATTTGCACGTAGGTGTGCAGCTTGCTCTTTTTGTGGTGGGCTTGGCGCTCGGCGTGTTTTGTTTGGTAAAGTTTTGTGATTGGTTTGTGGACGGTGCCGGAGTCATCGCCGCCAAGCTCAAGGTCTCTCCTCTGATTATCGGGCTCACGATCGTTGCCATGGGCACGTCTTTGCCCGAGCTTGCCGTATCCGTTTCCGATTCCGTTTCGTCGCTCAGCAGCGGTGGCAATGCCAATGTCGCAATTGAAAACGTTCTCGGCTCCAATATATGCAACATTCTGCTTGTGCTGGGCTTTTCTGTGGTGTTTACGCCTATCGCCGTCAAAAAAAGCCTCAACCGTCGCGAAATGCCGATACTGTTGAGCGTCACATCGGCAGGTGTTCTTTTTGTTTGCTTGTTCGGGCTCCAACACGCTGCAAGTCTCACCGACATTGCCATTACGCGTTGGGAAGGCGCGATTTTGGTCGTAGGTATCATCGCCTATGTTTCCTATCTTGTTGTTATGGCAAAGCGCCACCCCGATCAATTGGACGAGGGTGAAGGGGAAATCAAGGATATGCCCTGGTGGAAAGCCCTTCTTTTTGTGGTTTTGGGCGCGGCAGGTATCATTTGGGGCGGACAGCTGGTAGTATTCGGTGCAAAAGGCTTAGCCCTGCAGGGTGCGTCTGCGCTTGGACTCAAGCACGACTTGGCGGAAGCGCTTGTCGGGGCGACCGTCGTAGCAGTCGGCACCTCGCTGCCCGAGCTGGTAACCAGTACCATTGCGGCAAAAAAAGGACAAAACGAGCTTGCTCTCGGCAACGTGATAGGCAGCAACATATTCAATCTGCTTTTTGTTCTGGGCATTTCTTCTGTGGTAAATCCCCTCACCACCGGCACGCAGGCGATCACCGACGCCTTTGTGATGCTGGCTGTTACCGTGCTGTTATTTGTGTTCGGTTCGCGCGGAACGTTGAAACGCAGTCACGGCATTTTGCTTTTGTGCTGCTACGGAGTGTACTTAGTTTACCTTATTTTGCGTACAGTATTGGGGTGGAGCTTTTAGTATGTGGCAGCTTGTTGTCGTAAGTCTTGGGCTTGGTGTTGGGCTTGCAATGGACGCCTGCGCGGTGTCTATGAGCAACGGAATGAACGATCCTCGAATGAAGCCCGGCAAGGTGTTGCTCATTGCCGGCATTTTCGGATTGTTTCAGGGAATTATGCCCATGGCCGGTTGGCTGTGCGTTACTCTTATCGTGGAGCAGTTTTCCAAATTTCAGCCTTGGATCCCCTACATTGCATTGCTTTTGCTGCTGATTATCGGCGGCAAAATGATCTTTGACGGTGCAAAGAAAAAGGACAACAATTCCGCTCCCGTCAAAAAGCTTACGATATCGGTGCTGCTTGTTCAGGCATTGGCGACCTCTATCGACGCTCTTTCCACCGGGTTCAGTCTTGTGAATATTGCCGGCGCGGTGTGGTGGAAAGCCCTCCTCTCCGCAAGCGTCATCGCCGTCGTCACCTTCGGATTGAGCGTCGGCGGCGTGTATTTGGGCAAGCGCTTCGGCATGCGCCTGGGCGACAAGGCTCAGCTTGTCGGCGGCTGTGTTCTCATTGCCATAGGGTTGGAAATTTTTATCACCGGCATTCTTTAGTCCGTCTGTCGCTGTTCCGTCAAGAGCAAAGTGTATCTCAGCTTCGGACTATTTATAAAGGATATATAAAATATTAAATAGCTTTCTATCAAACAAAGCGCAAGCTTGTCCTTATGCAAAATAATTTGTGTTTCCGCCGTCAATTTTTTTGCAGACGTTTGCAAGCAAAAAATGCGGTGCAAGTTGCATTTGTACGGCATATAATATTTTTGACGTTGTGTTGTCAACTGTGCTGCAAACAGGTGCAAAAAGCCTCTTCGGCGTCGTTTCAGGGGTGTCCGTGGTGGAAAATAAAGGCAATTTTCCCTGTCGAAAAAAAATTTTTTTTTAGCAAAAATTATTGACACATATTTTCATCTGTGGTACACTATGGGCAGTAAACAGAAACTATGAGTATGTGTGAAGTTTGGCGAATGAGGGCTGAGGCTTAATTTTGTCAGCTATTTGCGTATTTATGACGCCCTTTTCACCGAACCTCCCACGCCAGTGTTTTTGTTTGCCGTATCTCGGGATATGTTACCCCGAATTCGCCCGTTGCCAGCTTACACAAAACCAATACCCTTTGCTGCAAAAGACGAGATTAAGGATGGCACTCCCAAACCAAGTCTTAAAAATAAATAAAAAAGGAGTATAACAATGTTGCAAAAAACAAAATCAATGCTGTTAAAAGTTTTGATCTGTCTTTGCCTTGTTTGCTGTTTAGTGGCAGTACTTGTTACGGCTGCGGCTTGTAACAAATCTGACCCCACAGTAGTAGGCGGATCGATCGATTCTAACGGCCATTTAATTCTGGAAATGAGCGATGGCACCACAAAAGATGCAGGTCTTGTTGCTGGTGCTAACGGTTCCGATGGCAAAGACGGCAATAGTGGTACCGACGGTAAGGACGGACTGTGGATCACGAAAGTTGAGTTCGATGCTGATGGCAATCTTCTCATCACATTGAGCGACAACAGCCAACTCACAGTCGAAGTAGCCGACTATCCCGATAAATGCCCCGGCAGTAAAGACGGTCATTTGTGGGGAGAACACAAAGTCGTTGACGCCAACTGCAAAACCGGTGACATATACCTTGTAGTATGCCGCAATGACGGTTGCAATGCTATGTATCTTGATGAGAGAGGCTCAATCAATGCCGACAATCACATCAACACAAGTGAAACAAAGCAACCTGCAACCTGCACTGAGGACGGATTTGACAAGGTTGTCTGCCAAGACTGCGGTAAAACATTAAAGAACGAAACGATTGCTAAGCTTGGTCACAGCAGCAGAGATCCCAAGGATCCTGTAGATCCCGCTAAAATTCTGCTTGTTGCAAACAATCCCGATGAAAACGTCTGCGAAGACGGCGGACAAAGACTTATTGTTTGCGGCCACTGCTTGGTAGAAGTGTTTGAGGCTGAGGTTATCGAACCTCTCGGACACCAGGTTACAAGTTCATGGGTATGGGAAACCGAACCCACAGCGGAAAGTACTGGCGTTCTCGCCGGTTCCTGCGCGCAGTGTGGCAACGGTCATGCTACCGTAGAAGCACCCAAGCTCAGTGAAAAAGACTACACTCTCAACAAGAAATCCGAGCCCACCTGCGATGAACAATCTACAGCTAAGCAAGGCGAGTATGAGTGGACACTCAAAAAATACTCTGACGTTCCTGCAGTAGTTACTCATCCTCTTACCACACACTTGTTCAAGAATAAGGAATATTCCGGTGCTCGTGATAGCGGTCTTGTATATGACGATGTGACAGGTCCCGATGGATTTACTCACTATGACAATGCGCCTGCAACCTGCTTGGATGAACCCGGACTTGCATCATTCGAATGTGAACGTTGCCACAACAACATCATTATCAACATTCGCGGCAACCACGTCAGAGGCGAAAAGATTGAATCTGAATGTGTGGCTCCCACATGTGACAAAGCTGGTAAGGACGTATATGCTTGCAAGAACGATCCCACCCATAGAGATGAAGTTACTGTTCCTGCTCTCGGTCACAATTATGAGTACAAACCCGTTGATATTTCGGCTGATCCTATCGTAGTGGAAGGCACATGCTCTCGTTGCGGTGCGAAAGATACGTTCGAAGTGAAAGCCGGAACATGGGCAAAGGTTGAAGCAAAGAGCACTCCTGAAGCACAAAGAAAGTGCGGTGTAGATATCGTAGACGTTTACGAGTTTGTTCTTAAGGACGACGCTACCAATACAAAACACGAGGTAACCGTTCACAGCACAATCAAGCACCACATTGCTGACTTCACGTTCAAGACAGAACCCAGTGCTTCTACTACATATCAAGTAGGTGAATTCTCCGCTGCTGCTATTGAGAAGTTTGAAGAATTTGACAATGCTCTTGCTACATGCGAAGATGAAGGATATGTTGGATTTGTCTGCGACGGCTGCTCCAAACACTTCATCATCAAGGTTACCGGTAACCATCAATGGGTAAAACAAACCGGTGCTACTGATCACAAGGACGCAACCTGCACAGATCCCGCTAAGGATCTTTACAAGTGCTCTGTTTGCGGAACTACTGAGTGGAAAAATGTTCAAGGCTCTAAGGCTCTCGGACACAAGTGGGCTGTTGACCTCAAGGTTAATGCTAATGGCACATGGACCCTCACCAAGACCTGCGAGAGAGAGTGCGGCGTTGCACCCGTAGTTGTTGAAAACGTTCAGAAGGATACCTCATTCGGAAACGGAACCGGTATCACTGAAACTCCCGCAACTTGTGAAAAAGAAGGATCGAGGACATATCACTACATAGAGGATGGCAAGAAGGGAAGCGTTGACGCAACCATTCCTAAGCTTACAACTCACAAGTACAGCGAATCTCTTTCTGTTGATCTTACTAAGAAAGATTACAGAATAAGTGACTTCCCCAAAGGAACAGTATTTGACAACACACCCGCTAACTGCACAACTCCCGGATTGTTTGGCTTCACCTGTCTGGATTGCGGCAAGAAGTTCGTAATCGAAGTTTACGGCGACCACGCTTGGGAAAAGGATGCTACAGGTGCTGACAAGACCACAGTTGTTCCCGCAACCTGCACGAAAGACGGTGGTACCTACAAGCACTGCACAGCAGAGAACAAAGATATTCTTGTTCCCGGAACAACAACCAAAGCAACCGGTCACAACTTCAAGTATGAGTTGACCAAACCCACTCTTGAGAGTGCCGGCAAGCTGGTGATTACCTGCACTCGCTGCTCTGAATTCTCCAAGGAAATTGCTCTTCCCGCGCTGAATGCAACGGATTACAAGAAGACGGAAGTTACAAAGGCAACCTGCAAGGTCGAAGGTGTTGATCGTTACACCAAGACGATTGAAGACAAGACAGTTGGCTACAGCTACAATGTATCTATTGATGTAACAACTCCTGTTCTTTCACACAGCGCCGAAGGTACTGAAATCACTTGGGATGTAGGTGGATACCGTTACCATGGTTACATCTGCAAGAACTGCGGTGAGGTTATCAAGGTCGGTGAACCCGAAAAGCTTCCCGTTGAAGTTCTTACCGAAGCCAAAGAGGGCAAATTCGTCCTCGTAATGGAACCCGCTCCCGCTCTCGAGGGTTGGTACTATGCAACTGGCGAACTTGCCAATCAGTACTATCTTGCTTCCTCCACTGACTCTGCAAAGGCAGTTGAGTTCGAAATCACAAAGTCCGGCGATGGCTACACCATCACCGTGGGCGGTAAGTTTGTTGAAGTAGTTATCAGTGGCGAGCATGTCAATGTTCAAATTGTTGAGAAACAAACAGCCGGTTCCGTATGGAAGTGGAACGATGAGCACAAAGTGTTCACAATGACCTTGGGTGGTAAAGAGTACTATCTTGGTACATACACAAACAGCTCTGGAAAAACCTTTGATACGTTCAGCGCGTCTGAGATTAAGTACATTGAGAACTCCACAAGCTGGGCTGCAAAGTTTGCCACACTGACCGAAGCTGAGTAATCAAATCTCACAAAACAACCTTAGGTTGTAACAAAAGAACCAAGCCGATTTGGCTTGGTTCTTTTTGCTGCACAATTACATCGTAAAATAATAAATCGTACGAAGCAAAAGCGTTAAAACAAATATGAGTAACACATTCCGCAACACTCGCAACTACTCTTCCCTTGATGAAAAAGGTGCACCGTAAATTTTAATACATGCTTTTATTCAGCCTTTTGAAAATAGTTGAGTTATTTATATGCAACTTGCCGTCTTTGCGTCAGCCTAATGGACAACGCGAAGCTTATTTTCATTCCTGCGCGACTCAAAACAAGCCTATGCCACCGGCGGGCGTATTGTCGTCCAACAACACACAATCTTTGTGCCACTTCGGGCATAGGCTAATCTTTTATACTTTTTCTTTTAATGATTAGATTTATCAATAATTTCCGGCTCCAATAAATCCTCGATATAACATCCAAGAACCTTTGAAATACGCAGTAATTTATTTGCCGCCGCAGTATTTATATCGAGTCTCCGTTGCTCATATAACTGAATCGATCTCAAAGACACGTTGCTATATGCCGCAAGCTTTTGTTGTGACAAATTTGCCGTTTTGCGAATCCGTGCCAGATTGGTATCTTTTTGTATAACCAGATCGTTTGCCACATCGACGAATTTTCTTAAAGACGCCTCGTGTAACGGATAGTACATTTTCAATACTTTGGATGCCGGCAGACGCTTGAATATATCCTCAAATCTTAATCCGCTATACCATTGATAATATGCAAGAACAAAACCGCACCAATATTCGGGAGACTTTTCAAAACCGAATCTTTTTGGAGACGGATACTCTTTTGTTATTTCATAAAAAAGTATATGAGATGGCATGTTTATATAGCGCGGATTTCCTCTTTCAAATTGTGCTGCCACTCCGCTCATAACAAAGTTTTCTGCCAATATATCTACCTTTTTACTGCCGACTACATAATCAAAGACTTCGGCAAGCGTATGCATAGCATCATCTACGTAAATTTCGTTGTATGCGCGGATCATCGTTTTGTACTCCTTGTCTTATAATATCCATAACAAACAGATCGTCACTTGCTACGCTCATTGAACGAGTGGTGCGTAGATATTCTTCTTTTGCTTGTCTGTCCCTTGCAATTCTCTTTACGTAATATTCCTCGTTGTGGGCAATATAACTTTGAATATACCTTATTTGGTCAAACGACTTTTGGGAATGCAAAACAACTTGCACGCCAAGCTTTCCAAGCTCCATTGCCTTGGATAATTGCGAAACCGTTATCGAGTTTCTGACGAAATCTCTTGCAAACGAAAAATACGAATCGTCGGCTCGGTATCCTTTGATTAGATCCACATGCGACAAGTCCACCGAAAAATTGTCCAAGAGATAATTTCTTGCTTGTTCATCGTTCGGCGTCATACCGCCGGGCATTCTGTATTTCAACAAAAGTGCTATCCAATTTAGTATACTGTATTGTGGTTTGGTAAGATCCAAAATTTTTAACCCTGTCAAATCAAGTTCGTATTCGTTGGCATAACCGTCGTTATTGTCGGGGCATGCCCATTCACAGGCAAGCTCTTTGCTTTCGGTGCAGTAGAATCCATATCCGTAGTCGTTTGATTCTTTTCCGCCTTGTAGTGTTGGTTTGTCAATAATGTGCTTGGAGCCATGGTAAAGAATAAGTATTTTTTTGTTCATTGTATAGTCACCTCTGGCAATATTATATCGCTATACCGATATTTTGTCAAGTATTTCTAAAAATATGAGTAAAACTATCGTTTTACTGACAATTATTTGCATATATAGCTAAACTGCTCCTCTTGACCCATTAGTCGCGCGACTTCAAGCGAACGTGAGTTCGTGGCGGAAGAGATGGGATTCGTCCCAAGCGAAGCGAGGATAAGCGAAACGAAGTGTAGCGCTGCATCGTCGCTGCTCTCCAATGACCAACACCAACAGCACAAGTGCAGTCGGTTCTGTTTACGGTCGGTGGCTCTTCTTCCACAAAAGTATCATTTATTCGACCTTTGCAGGATCCCTAACTCCCATTACTTGCGCGACTCCAAACAAATGTGCGTTCGTGGCGGAAGAGATGGGATTCGTCCCGAGCAGAGCGAGGGTAAGCGAAACGAAGTGGAGCGCTACATCGTCGCTGCTCTCCAATGATCAACACCAACAGCACAAGTGCAGTCGGTTCTGTTTACGGTCGGTGGCTCTTCTTCCACAAAAGTATCATTTATTCGACCTTTGCAGGATCCCTAACTCCCATTACTTGCGCGACTCCAAACAAATGTGCGTTCGTGGCGGAAGAGATGGGATTCGTCCCGAGCAGAGCGAGGGTAAGCGAAACGAAGTGGAGCGCTACATCATTTCGAACTCGCAGCTCTGGAGCTAAGAGGCAACAAGCAAAAAGGAAGCAATGAAAAAGGAAACACCTCATGTGTTTCCTTTCCATTGCAACTAAAGGCGCAGTTGCCGACGTTGGCGGAAGAGATGGGATTCGAACCCATGTGCCACCGATAGGTGGCAACCGCATTTCGAGTGCGGGCCGTTACAACCACTTCGATACTCTTCCATAAAATAAAAATTCAATTTTCAACACAGACCGACTGCTTCAAGTGCTCAGCGATCGTTTCTATGCTTGTGGGCAAAATTATTTCGCTCCTTGTGCAGCGCAAAGCCTTCTTTATCGGACGAATTACTTTTGCGATACCAATAGCTCGCTATGTAATGTGATCAGCTTTTCTATCGCAAGATAAAAAATAATGCGACCTTTCATATTATATCAATACTGCAACGAAGTGTCAAACTGTTTGTTTAAAATTGTGCAAAATTGATTGCAGTACAAACATTGATTTTTTTTTACGTTATTGATATAATTATACTTATTCACACACTATTCGGTGCTTAGGAGAACAATATGAAACACACAGACATCAAGCAGGTTTTTGAGAAGTATAAAGACTTTTTAGACAAAGAAATTACCGTATGCGGTTGGGTGCGCACGGCGCGCGATTCCAAAAACGTTGCGTTTGTGGAAGTAAACGACGGCACTTGTCTCAAAAATCTGCAAATTGTAATAGACAAGTCACTTTTTGATGACAAAATTCCGGGAATTTTTTCCGTTGGCTGCGGCGTGAAGCTGGTTGGAACCTTGGTTGTATCCGCACAAAATGTTTGTGAGCTTCAGCTGCGCTCCTATCAAATTTTAGGTGAATGTCCAGCTGATTATCCGCTGCAAAAAAAGCGTCACACATTGGAATTTTTGCGTACAATGCCGCACTTGCGTATTCGCACAAACACAATGCTCAATGTTCAGCGTGTTCGGTCGGTACTCAGCTACGCCACGCACATATATTTTCAATCCAACGATTTCACCTACGTTCACACACCGATAATTACAGGCAGCGACTGCGAGGGCGCGGGCGAGGTATTTAATGTAACAACAAAGCATTGGGACGATTCCGCTCCAAACGAGGAATTGTACTATGCCGATGACTTTTTCGGGAAAAAGGCATTTCTCACCGTATCCGGTCAGCTGGAGGGCGAATCTGCAGCAATGGCGCTTGGAAAAATCTACACATTCGGACCCACTTTCCGTGCGGAAAACTCCAATACGTCCCGGCATGTGGCTGAGTTTTGGCAGGTTGAGCCCGAGGTCGCTTTTGCCGAGCTTCCCGATATCATTGAGATAGTGGAAAGCTTTGTCAAATTCATTGTCGGCTACGTGTTGGATCACTGCCGTCCCGAGCTGGAGTTTTTCGAACGCTTCTACGAAAAGGGGCTTATTGACAAGCTTACCAATGTGGTAAATTCCGACTTTGTTGTGTTGGACTACTCCGACGCTGTAAAGGAGCTGCAGAACGCCCCTGTACAGTTTGTATACAAGCCCGTTTGGGGAGCAGAGCTGCAAAGCGAGCACGAACGTTATCTAACAGAACAGGTTTACAAAAAGCCGGTATTCGTCACCAATTATCCCAAAGATGTCAAGGCGTTTTATATGAAGCAGAATCCCGACGGAAAGACCGTCGCCGCAACCGACTTGTTGGTACCGGGTATCGGAGAGATCGTCGGCTGCAGTGAACGTGAAACGGACTACGACAAATTGGTATCCGCTATGCGCAGCAAGGGCATTACGATAGAGGGCTACAAACAATATTTGGATCTGCGCACCTATGGATCGGTTCCGCACAGCGGCTTCGGAATGGGGCTTGACCGTATGGTGATGTATCTTACCGGTATGTCCAACATTCGCGATGTGCTGTTGTATCCGCGCGCACCCAAGGAATTGAAATGATTGCAAACAGCAAGGTTTCCCGATCTTGCTGTTTTTTATTGTCGAATTTTGTCCGACAATTTTTGTCGTCGTAAAACCCGCAACAATTGACAAAAGCACGTCGTTGGGGTATTATTTTAGAGATGAAACAAACTAATGATATTCGCATAATGGCAATAGAAAGCTCCTGTGACGAAACTGCCGCGGCAGTGGTAAAAAACGGACGGGAAATATTGAGTAACGTTGTGCTGTCGCAAATTGATATTCATCGGCTCTACGGCGGAGTTGTGCCGGAGATCGCATCACGCAATCACGTGGAGGTTGTAGACAGAGTTGTCAAACAGGCTCTCGCCGACGCAAATTTGCGGTTGAGCGATATAGATGCAATTGCAGTCACCTACGGCGCGGGACTTGTAGGCGCATTGCTTGTTGGCGTATCCTATGCCAAGGGCTTATCGCAGGCACTGGGATTGCCGCTTATTGCCGTCAATCATATAGAGGGTCATGTGTGCGCCAACTATCTCACTTATACCGATCTCACCCCGCCATATACCTGCTTGCTTACAAGCGGCGGACACACGGCGATTATCAATGTGCTTGACTACGAAAATTACAATGTGGTGTGTTCCACGGTGGATGACGCCGTAGGAGAAGCCTTTGACAAGGTCGCGCGTGTGTTGGGACTTCCCTATCCCGGCGGACCGCAAATTGACCGTTTGGCGCAGCAGGGCAAGCCCTGTTATTCTTTTCACTCTGTTATAACAAGTAACGGAAATTTCAGTTACAGCGGACTGAAAACCGCGGTGATAAATCTTTTGCACAATGCCGAGCAAAAAGGCGAAAGACTTTCTTCCGCCGACGTCGCCGCAAGCTTTACGCGTGCCGCGATAGATGGTCTTGTGGATAGGCTTCAGCAGGAAGTGACCGCTTCCGGAGCGCACACCGTGGCTGTAGCGGGCGGAGTGGCTGCCAACAGCTATCTGCGCAGTCGTCTTTCGGATATGCAGCGCAGCGGCTTGAGGGTTTGTCTTCCCAAGCTTTCTCTCTGCGGCGACAATGCCGCCATGATCGCCTCTCGAGGCTATTACAGCTATATCGACAATCAATTTGCCGATCTCACGCTAAACGCGTGTCCCACGCTGAAGTTGCGTGGTGAAAAACCGCATCATTGAACAATGACAAAGAACAAAGGTACTCTCGTACGTTATACTCCCGATATAAATGAGGGCTTGACGGATTTGGACGTGCAGCTCAGGCGCAACGCCAAGCTTGTCAATCGCACAAAGAAAGTTGTAGGCAAAAGCTATTTGCAGATTTTTGTCTCCAACATTTTTACTTTTTTCAATTTGTTGGGTTTCATTATTTTTTTGCTTATGCTTCTTTGCGGCAGCTTTACCAACATGATGTTTGTGGTGATAATTATCGCAAACACAACAATCGGTATTTTTCAGGAAATTCGCAGCAAGCTTGCCGTGGAAAAGCTGTCTATCGTGTCCGAGCCGACCGCAGAGGTGGTACGCAGCGGCAGAAAGCAAACGATAGCTACCAAGGATATCGTACTGGATGATGTAATTCTTCTTTCCGCTGGCAAGCAGATATGCTGCGACAGCGAGCTTCTTGTTGGCGAAGTAGAGGTAAATGAATCTATGCTGACGGGTGAGAGTGAGCCCGTCAAGAAACGTCAGGGAGACACCTTGTACAGCGGCAGCTTTATTGTAAGCGGCAATTGTACCGCACGTTGTGACAAGGTTGGTCAAGACAACTATGTTGAGCAGCTGTCCGCACGAGTCAAAAGAGCAAAAATGCCGGACAGCGAGCTGATGAAAGGTATCAGACGGATAATAAAATTTATTTCTATTATCATTTTCCCATTGGGTATTGCCACTTTCTTTTGCAGTGAGCAAATGCGAAATCTCATAGGAAATGGCGTTGATATATGGAACGGTTATTTTGGCAACGGGTCGGTAGTTATCGACGATAAAATATACTATGTCGTCAAGGAGGTAAATGCCGCAATCAAGGCCATGAGCGGGAGTATGATAGGCATGGTTCCCAGCGGCATGGTGTTGCTTACAAGCGTCGCTTTGGCTGTTGCAGCTCTCAAGCTTGCTCGCAAAAAAGTGTTGGTTCGCGAATTGCCTTGTATAGAAATGCTGGCACGTGTGGATACGCTTTGCCTCGATAAAACGGGCACAATCACCGACGGCAGCATGACGGTGGAGCGCATTATTTCCACGGGCAAATTGTCCGAGGAAGAAATTTGCAAACGGCTCAAAAGTATTTTAGTAGCGACAGGCGATGACAATATGACCGCAAGGGCGTTGAATTGCTATCTGGAAAATTGCGAGCCCTACGAAAGCACCGCCGTATTACCTTTTTCTTCGGTACGTAAGTACAGTGCGGCAACTTTGCCCGGTAAGGGAACGATAGCGATGGGCGCTGCGGAATTTATGTTCAAGCGCACGGGCAAGGAGTTTAACAGACAATGCAACGAATTGCTTTCACAAGGACTCAGAGTTTTGGCAGTGGGGCACAGCAGCAAAGCGCTTAAGAATGACGAGGCTGAGGGACTGGAACCCATAGCTATCATTGTGCTGCAGGACACCATCCGTCCCGATGCGCCCGAAATTATAAAATGGTTTCGTGACAATGATGTTGCCGTGAAAATTATTTCCGGCGACAATCCGCTGTCGGTATCCGTCATTGCCGCCAAAGTGGGTGTAAAGGACGCGGATAAATATATTTCGCTGGAAGGTCTCGACGATGATCAGGTCGCGGAAGCCGCAAATACTTACACCGTGTTCGGACGCGTTACCCCCGAGCAAAAAGCGATTTTGGTACGCTCGATGAAAAAGGCGGGGCGTACTGTGGCGATGACAGGCGACGGCGTCAATGATATTTTGGCAATGCGTGAAAGCGATTGCGCCATTTCCGTTGGCTGTGGTACCGACGCCGCTAAAACCGTCGCAAACCTGGTGCTTACAGACAATAAATTCAGCTCCATGCCCAAGGTTGTTGCAGAGGGGCGTCAGGTTGTAAACAACATACAAAACAGTTCGTCACTGTTTTTGATGAAAACCTCCATGACGGTTTTCACTACAATATTATGTTTGTGCATGCTTGTGACCTACCCGTTTGAACCGCAGCATCTGTATGCGATGGAATTTTTCGTTATAGGCATTTGCTCATTTTTGCTTGCGTTAAAGCCAAACCATGCGCTTATTAAAGGTAAGTTTATTCCCAACACGCTTAAACGTACTTTGCCTAGCGGCGTGGCAATGTTTTTGTCTGTGGCAATGGTCTATGCCTTCAAGGATGTATTGGGGCTAACTTCCGCGCAGATTTCCACAACAGCGATGTTTTCTATGACGGCAACAGGCGTTGTGGCACTTTGGATATTGTTGTTCCCCTTTGATTGGTACAATCTGATGGTTGGCGGTATCGGCGCTGTCGGCACTGTGGTTTGTTATTTTGTTTTTCCTTGGGCACTCGACCTTGTCGGCAGGCTATTGGGACAAAGCGAATCAACTCAGCTGTATGCGCCTATCAGCGGCTATTCTGTTTTGTTTATTGCTGTCAACGCGGTTGTGATGGGAGGAGTGATCATAGGGTTGAAATTCGCCGTGCCGGCAGTGGAAAAGGCTATTATCAAACGACGTGCGGTTCGCGTCGCAGAAAGTACAGATGTTCCGGTTGAGGACGCTGCTTCTGTCGAACAAGCACAAGAACAATCAAGTAAATCATTTAAGGAGTAAGCTAATGAAAAAAGCATTGCAATTTTATACCGCTCAACGAAAAAAGCTTCTTGCATTTCAGTATGTCGGATTTTTGACAAGCTGGGACGCGCAAACGGAAGCGGCACCGGGGAGCATTGAGGCAGACAGCGCCTATCAGGCGGTATTGTCCGAAATGTCCTACCGTTTAACTACGGATCCGGAGTTTGAACGCTGTGTTGAGGAACTCTATCAACAGCGTGAGGGGCTAGATGACGTTCTGCGCCATGAAATAGAGGTTATGCGTAAAAGTATATCCGACGCTAAAAAAATTCCCATGGAGGATTATGTGGCGTTCAGCGAGTTGACCTCGCGTGCTTATCCCGTTTACGTGCGCGCTAAACAAACCGGTGATTTCGGGCTGTTTCGTCCCTATTTGGAAAAGATTGTGGACTACTGCCGCAAGCAAACCGAGTGGTTGGCTACGGACGATCTCAAGGGGTACGACGTTTTGCTCGATCGGTACGAACCGCACTACACGCAGAAGAAATATGACGCATTTTTCAATGTGCTGCGCGAGCGGTTGGTTCCGTTTGTAAAGCAAAAAACAGCTTGTCCCGCGCCCGTTCCCGAATGGGCAAAGCAAAAATTCGACGTGTCAAAGCAGAGAGTGTTTTGCGAGTATATACGTGACGTTATGTGCTTTGATAAAAATTTCGGCGTGATGAAGGAAAGCGAACATCCTTTTACAAGCGGTATCGGCACTGATGATGTGAGGATAACCACTCACTACTATGAAGATGATCTCGTGTCGTCGATATTCTCCGTCATTCACGAAACGGGACATGCCACCTATGAACGTCAGTGCGATCCATCGCTCAACGGAACCTTGTGCGGCGGCGGTGCAAGCTTAGGCATGCACGAAAGTCAGTCAAGATTTTATGAAAATATTATCGGACGAAGCTCTGCCTTTTGGCAAGCTCACTATCCCGTATTACAAAAGACATTTGCTCCGCAGCTGGACGGTGTGTCGCTCGGAGAATTTATGTCTTATGTCAACAGGGTGGAAGCCAGCTTTGTGCGTACCGAGGCGGATGAGCTGACCTATCCGCTGCATATCCTGCTGCGGTACGAAATAGAACAAAAACTGTTGAACGGCAGCCTTGCGGTTGAAGATCTGCCCTCGTATTGGAACTCCAAATTTACCGAATACTTTGGTATCACTCCGCCCAACGATACGGTCGGCGTTTTGCAGGATGTGCATTGGGCGTACGGCGACATCGGATATTTTCCCACATACGCCTTGGGCAGCGCGATATCTGCGCAGCTGTATCATGCCATGAGCAAGGATTTTGACGTGGAAAAAAGTCTTTTGAGCGGAACCACAAAACAAATCAATCAATGGCTCGGTGAGCATGTCCACAAATACGGTTCCAGCAAATATCCCGATGAGATACTGCGAATTGCCACAGGCGAGGACTTTGACCCCAACTACTATGTGGATTATCTAATTAAAAAATATTCAAAGGACAACCTCGCTTAAAGCATCGCAAGGATATCGGCGGTGCGGCGGCAATTGAAAATTCAAAATTTATGACAAACGCCCGTTTTCGACGACCGGAATGTGTCGGTTATATCGAAGATGGGCGTTTTTATTTGGCGACTTTTTCGGAGCGTTTGCGACTAAGCCGCATTGAAGGTATTTCTGTGCAGCGCGCTTGCTCCTGTCATCAGCAAAAATCGCTCAAGCGTTTTTTGGGGAATATGTACGATAATTTTGTGAAGAATTCAATCAACCGTCTTTAAAGTACAGTAGATTTTTTCACATTTGGTGAAATAATGTCGGATGTGAGTCCGGGACACTGTGTGACAAATTGAAATTGGGAGGTATAAGCTTGTTAGATAAAAGAGGCGTTGACTTGTGGACAGATGATTATAACAAAGCGGTCGGTATCTCCGACGAAGAAAAACATATCCGTTTGCCGGGTACAAGGATGTGCTTGATCGGATCTTTCAAACCATTGTTGAAAAGAAAAGTGCAATAGTTCTCTATGTCGGGTTTGGAACAGGTTCGCTCACAACTTTATAGACGGAAGTTGTTACGGTTAAATACTAAGCTTGATGTGTATTTACTAAAATACCGGACAAACAAAGTCGTAAGCTTTTGCGACGGCTGACTCACGGTGCAGATACGTTTTCGTCAAACAATGCGCCGATGTGAGTAAATCGGCGTTTGTTTTTTCTTTTTTAAGGTTACAATATTACCATATTACATTTTCGGAGGCTGCAATGAAGGTTTATGTAAAAAAAGAAGACTGCATTGGCTGCGGTATGTGCGCGGATGTGTGTCCTGAGGTGTTTGAGATAGGCTCGGACGGATATTCGGATGCGGTCGGAGATCCCACCGATAATTTCGACAAGGTGATGGAAGCGGCGGAAATATGTCCTGTCAACGCAATCGAAGTCCAGTAAGACGGAACAATTCAATCAAGTCCCAACAGTGAAAAAATAATGGTAAATTTTCGCCCAAATGGGTATTGACATTGGCCGTAGTCAATGTTATACTAAATAAGGTTAAAAATACACGGGGTTTCCCGAATAGGCAAGCCCCTCCTCCATAATCGTTTTTTCTAACCAAATCCCTCCTTCAAAAAAGACGGTCAAGCATGACCGTCTTTTTTATGTCTCAACGTCGATATTTTATGCTGTTTCTTCGGATTTTTGCAAGCTATGTTAGACAAAGCACTATGCGTGGCATACTATATGTTGTGTCAAAAGTGAAAAAGAAACACAATATATTGTGTTTCAGTTGTTGACAAAAGGTTTCTCTTTGTACTACAATAGAAGGGCTCACCCACAGCGGCAGCGAATTTGTCGCCAAGCGCTGCAGGGAATGAAACGGAGGACAAAATGTATCGTGTAAAGAAAAGAAACGGTCAAGTGATTGATTTCAAGCTTTCCAAAATCAGCGATGCTTTGAAAGCTGCATTCGACGGCTGCAAAAAACCTTACACCGACGATATTATAGATATGTTGTCGCTCAAGGTTACTGCGGACTTTTTGGATAAGATCAGCGACGGTATCGTGTCTGTTGAGGATATTCAGGACAGTGCCGAAACGGTGCTTATTCAAGCAGGATACGCGGATGTCGCAAAGGCATACATCCTGTATCGCAAGGCCCACGAAAATGCGCGTCGTGCCGATGAAACCCTGCTCGATTACAAATCGGTGGTGGACAATTACCTTAAGATTGCCGACTGGCGTGTAAAGGAAAACAGCACGGTCACCTATTCGCTGGGAGGGCTTATTCTCAGCAACAGCGGAGCTATCACCGCCAATTACTGGTTGAGCGAGGTTTACGACGAAGAAATTGCCGAAGCGCATCGCAGCGGCGCATTGCATTTGCACGATCTGGGTATGCTCAGCGGTTACTGTGCAGGTTGGAGTCTTAAACAGCTCATTCAAGAGGGTTTAGGCGGCGTCACGAGCAAAATTACGTCTGCTCCCGCCAAGCATCTTGCAACTCTTTGCAACCAAATGGTCAATTTTATCGGCATCATGGCAAACGAATGGGCGGGTGCTCAGGCGTTCAGTTCCTTTGATACTTATCTTGCGCCCTTTGTCAAGGCGGATAATCTCAGTTACGATGAAACAAAAAAATGTATCGAATCCTTCATCTACGGTGTAAATATACCCAGTCGCTGGGGAACGCAAGCGCCATTCAGCAACATCACATTGGATTGGACGGTTCCCGACGATCTCGCCGAATTGCACTGTATAGTGGGCGGAAAGGAAATGCCATTCCGTTACAAAGATTGCAAAAAGGAAATGGACATGGTAAACAAAGCCTTTATCGAAACGATGATAGAGGGCGACTACAATGGTCGCGGTTTCCAATATCCCATACCTACCTATTCCATCACCAAGGATTTTGATTGGAGTGAAACGGAAAACAACAAGCTTTTGTTTGAAATGACGGCAAAATACGGCACGCCCTATTTCAGCAATTACATAAACAGCGACATGCAGCCCAGCGATGTGCGTAGTATGTGCTGTCGTCTGCGTTTGGATTTGCGTGAATTGCGCAAAAAGAGCGGGGGCTTCTTCGGAAGCGGCGAATCCACGGGCAGTATCGGCGTAGTCACCATCAACATGCCGCGTATTGCATATCTCAGCAAGAATGAGGGCGAGTTTTACGCCCGTCTCGACAAAATGATGGATATTGCCGCCAGATCGCTCAAAATAAAGCGTACAACTGTAACCAAGCTTATGGACGCCGGGCTTTATCCATATACCAAGCGCTATTTGGGCACGTTCAGCAACCATTTTTCGACAATAGGGCTTGTGGGGATGAATGAGGCATGTCTCAATGCGGCATGGCTTGCTTGCGATATGACGGATGCTCGTGCGCAAACCTTTACAAAGCAAGTGCTCAACCATATGCGCGAACGTTTGAGCGATTATCAGGAAAAGTACGGCGACTTGTATAATCTTGAGGCAACTCCCGCCGAATCCACTGCTTACCGTCTTGCCAAGCACGATCAAAAGCTTTATCCCGATATGATTTTCGCCGGTAAAAAGGGCGCAACCCCTTATTACACCAACAGCTCTCACCTGCCGGTCAGCTACACATACGATATTTTCGACGCGTTGGATATTCAGGATGAGCTGCAAACATTATACACCTCCGGTACGGTTTTCCATGGTTTTCTCGGAGAGCGTCTCCCCGATTGGAGATCAGCTATGAAGCTTGTTCGCACAATTGCGGAGAACTATCGACTTCCCTACTACACCCTGTCTCCTACCTATTCTGTGTGCCGTGAGCATGGGTATCTTGCGGGAGAGCAGTACGAGTGTCCGCATTGTCACAGTAAAACGGAGGTATACAGTCGCATTACAGGTTACTATCGTCCCGTTCAAAATTGGAACGACGGTAAAGCTCAGGAGTGGAAAGACCGAAAAACTTACGAACCGGAGCGCAGCGTACAAAAGAAATGCTTGGTCTCTCACGAAAATGAAGAACATAAGGCGCAAACCTGTCTGCTTCGTCCACTGCTCTTTGTGCAGGACAATTGCCCTAATTGTAAGATGGCGGAGCTTATGTTACACAAGGCAAATTTTGACGTAGAGGAAATCAATGCAGCGCAAAACGTCGAGCTTTCCAAGAAGTTTGCCATCAAGCTTACCCCAACGCTCGTGGTTGCAGACGGCGACAGCTATAAAGTATACGAAAACGCATCCAATGTACGCAAGTACATCGAAAGCGTCAAATAACGCCATGTATGATATTGTTATTATCGGCGGCGGACCTGCGGGATTGACTGCCTCGCTGTATGCGGCTCGAGCAGGAAAAAAAGTTATGCTGTTGGAGGCAGAAGCGTTCGGCGGTCAGATCGCAACCTCGCCTCGTGTGGAGAATTTTCCTTCTGTATTGGAAACGAGCGGTGCGGAATTGGCGGATAAAATGTTCGAGCAAACCGTTTCGCACGGCGTGGAGTTCGATATGGGCTGCGGAAAAATACAAAAAACCGATTCGGGGTTTACCGTGACAACGGAGTATGGTTCTTACGACTGCAAAGCGGTGGTGTTGGCGACGGGCGTAAAGCATAAACGTCTCTGCGTTGAGGGTGAAGCGCGTCTTGGAGGCAACGGAGTGTGCTACTGCGCCGTGTGTGACGGCGCCTTCTACCGCGACAAGCACGTTTGTGTTGTAGGAGACGGCAACAGTGCCGTGCAGTACGCGCTTTATTTGGCGGAAATCTGCTCGGAAGTGACGCTTGTAACCCTGTTCGAAAAGCTGTTTTGCGACAAGGAGCTGGAGCAAAGGCTGTTTTCGACAAAGGACGTCGATTGGATCCGGGGTGTAGCTGTCACGGAAATCGTAGGTGACCAACATGTTCAAGGCTTGGTGTGCAAGTCGGATGACGGCTCTGTAACCTATATTGATTGCGACGCCGTGTTTGTGGCAATAGGACAGGAACCGGACAACGAGGCTTTTGCCGAGCTGGTGCAGTTAGACGACAAGGGCTATATCGTTGCGGGCGAGGATTGCAAAACGACATGCAAAGGCATATTTGCCGCGGGAGACTGTCGTACCAAATCCGTCCGTCAATGCGCAACGGCAGTCGGTGACGGTGCGGTTGCGGGTATTGCTGCAGCAGCATATGCGGATTCGTTGAAATGATACTTTTAATGAAGCGACAGCTTGTTCTGCCGCTTTTTTGATATCGGAACGCTCTTGACTTAATATTTAAAATAAAGTACAATATTCAACAGTAGTTATGAACAAAGAAAAATACAAAAAATTTCACAAAAAGGTGCGTGCTTTGGGCATAGCGATGCTATGCGCAATGGGTGCCACGTTGATTTTTCTTATTGTAGGGGTCAGTATTTATCAATACGCATCGCTTCCGCTCATCGTAGGGCTGCCGTTGTGTCTTGGTGTAGACATCACGCTTGTTCTTTTGTGCTATTTTATGTCGCGCAAAGATCGGGATATGCGCAATGAGCTGCGCAGTGAGCAGCGCGTCGAAGGTGCAAGTCCTCTGTTTGCCGAGGTCTATCGAGATTATCAAGCGACACATTTGGAGAGCGTCTGGGATTCCGTTACGCCCATCGGATGGAGGCTGGGAGAGGTGTATACAGCCGAAGACAAGATCGAGCTCACGCTTTTGGAGCGCAGTGCCGATCCCATATCGCAATGTGAAATCACGCTGCAATTCGGCGACAAAGAGGTTACTGTGTTTTTTGACTACGGCGACGAGCAGGATACTGTTACCGAGCCGCTCAATTCCGATCTGTTTCCCGACTATCCCTCGCTGGTTATTTGGCTGGGCAAGGTTTGTCAGCAATTTGCGGATAAAGCCGCCTCTATCAAAAAATCCCAAACACATTGATTTGTGCAGTTATGCAGCATTCGGTTAACCTCGGATCGCGGACTATCACCTATGAGTTGGAGCGTAAAGCGGTCAAAAACATCAATCTTCGTATAAGACCGGACAGGACGGTGCACGTATCGGCAAACAACCGTGTGCCGCTTGCGGATATAGACCGATTTGTGGCTTCAAATGCGGCGTTTATTTTTCGTGCGATAGATCATCACTACAAGCGTACCTATGAGAATTCAAAACCGCAGCAGCTTGTCAGCGGAGACAAAATAAAGGTGTTCGGCAAAGAAAAAACACTTTCCGTCAAATGCGGCAGCTTCAACTCTGTTACCGAAACGGACGAAGAAGTAGTGCTTACGGTGAAAAATATCGCCGATATCGCATTGAAAAATCGTACTTTATCCACGTGGCTGCACAATCGCTGCGAACAAACGATCACCGCGTTATGCAAGATGATTTTTCCCGTTTTCTCGCGATTCGGAGTGAGTTTTCCTCAAATTAAATTTCGTCAGATGCGTTCCCGCTGGGGCAGTTGTACCCCGGCTAAGCACAAGATCACCTTCAATTATGCACTTGTCGCCGCTCCTATAGATTGCGTAGAATATGTAGCGGCACATGAATTTTGTCATTTTTTACACCCCAACCATTCTTCCACTTTTTACGCCTGTCTTACGGCTGTTATGCCCGATTGGAAACAACGAAAAAAGCGGCTCAATGCCGCTTGTGTGACAATTTGATTTCAATCGGAAATATTTATCGGTTCAATAAACATTTCTGCTATTTGTTCGACAGGTTCTTTACAGTCGTTATCGAGCCACGCCATAGACACATTGAAAATCATTCCGGCAAAAAGATATGGTTGATACAGGTTTTTTCCCGGATATTCCTTTTGGAACATTTCCGTCATTTTTTTATTTAAAAAATCAAGATATAGATATTCGATGTGCGCCCGTCGTATCAAACGGAAGCACTCTTTGTTTTTTCGAAATTTATCGAACACGCTGCCGGCAACCTTTACGAAGTCCGCTTTACACCTTGGATAGTAGCGTTTCTCGAATTTGAATTCTTTTGTATTATGCATAAAATAAAATTCGATTACTTCTTCCTTATTTTTGAAATAACGGTAAAAAGTCGCTCGTCCCACTCCTGCTTTTTCGGCAATATCCGTCACGCTGATTTTTATCAACACAATTGCTCATAAGTCAAAAAAAGTCTGTTTGCCACATCTGTCTTATTCGGCTTCATTTTCATGCTCATTTCTGCGCTTTGTTTTTTTTGTGGCAATTGCAATCATAAAAACACCGATAGCTACCGTCAACCCGCAGACGATTGCTCCTGTGACGGCGTTCATTGTTGCAACATTGACGTAATCACCTGTTGCGTCGAACTCTCTGAACATTGCCGTCTGCAAGGCGAGGATAGAAACCATCGCGTCGGCAAGATTGATATTTTTCGCCGCCCGCACAGTCATCTCATTGGTGCGCCTCGTCTTGATGAAGTTATAGACCGACACGATTATTTTATAAAAGGCGTAGATCGCATAGGCGTAAATGGTAATTCCCGTGTGAACGAACGAATCGTTTGCTCGTACCATTTGCAAAATGGCGAAAGAAAGAGCGATGGGGAGCAAAAGCAAGACGATCCCGCAAATGCGGTAAATGCGCGTATCTTTCAATTCGGTAACAGCTTCCGTTTGCCCCGCTTTGACGGCTTTCCTTCGGGAAATGTGATATCCGAGAATCATCCCGCGAAGCACAATCAAAAGCACATAGTAAGCGGCGAGCGCACCGAACCAAATCGAGCGGATGACGATTGCGACCGAGCCGTTGTAGACGGCAAACGCAAGGTTGATAGTAAATGAACCGATAGAAAACATTATCGCGCGGAAGCCGTATTCGGTAAAAAGTCTGTTCCAAAACGGCTTATTGGCCGACCATTTCAATACCCGCTCGTTCAGATCTGGAAATATCTTGATAAAACTGTAAATGCAGTAGCCTGCGGTCACAGCCATTACACCGAGCAAGACATATCCCCACAACACAAAGGGAGATAAATTCTCCTGCGTGAGAAATAGCGTTCCGCCTACCGTTGCACCGATCCCGATGACGGCAAGGACAATCAGAAACCAAAGCGGCGGCCTTTTAAAAAATTCGAGAAGTTTTTTCATGTTTTTTATTTCAATGGCGCTTTTAGTTGCGGGCGCACGCAAATGGAGATGACTTCGCAGATGAACAGAATATCGTCCTCACACCCGCGCTTCACCCATTCCATAGTAATGGCGGTAACTCCGCTGATGAAGTAGCGGGACATATATTCCACAACGCGCTTATCCGTCACGCCGTTTTTCGCATAGATCGGGACAAAGATGTTTTCAATGAGCTGTTTATCCATTTCGCCGATCTGAAATGCGCCAGAATTGTTGTAGACCTCATATAGCCGTCTGTTCTTCTTGACAAAGGTAAGGTATGGCACAAGGTATTGCGGAGAAATGAAGATGAGCTCGTCCGCAGACATCTTGGAAATATCGGCAGCACCCACGGTAGAACCGAGAGAGGCGAAAAACTCTGTGACTGCGCGTTCTTGCGTTTCTTTCAATAAATCATATAAATTCTCATAGTGCGCGTAGAAGGTGGAGCGGTTGACGCCCGCCTTTGCGCACACATCCATAATGGAAATATCGGAAAACTCTTTTTGTTCGAGCAGAACGACGAGCGCGTCGTCCATTTTCACAGCGGTGTTATGGAATTTGGCTTCGGATTTGTTCATAGTTTACTCCTTTTGTCGATTGTAGCATATTTCCCAGCAAAACACAAATATAAAATGTGCTTCGTCCGTTTCTTTCTAAAAAACTTTTCAGAAACCAACAGAAATCGGAATATGTGTTGTGGTGTTTATCACTCGAAGGTTTTATAATTGAAATATCAAAACAAGGAGGCGGTTATGAACGCAATCGAAATCAGAAATTTGACCAAGAGTTTTCGCGGAATGTATGCGTTCGACGGCTTGAATATGACCGTGCCGCAAGGCGCGATCTACGGCTTTATAGGTGAGAACGGAAGCGGAAAGTCAACGACCGAAAAGTGTATCTGCGGACATCTTGTCCCCGATAAAGGGAAAATCACGCTGTTCGGAAAACCCTATACCGACGCGGGTGTCCGTGCGAAAGTGGGTGCGCTCATTGAAAATGCAGGGTGTTTTCCCTCGTCGAGCGTGTACGCGAACCTTATGATGCAGGCGATCAATTTGGGACTGAAAGACAGAAGCGGCGAAATCGCACGGGTACTTAAAATCGTCCGTATGGAAGATAACGCGAAATTGCAATTCAAGAAATGTTCGCTCGGCATGAAACAACGTATCGGCATTGCAATGGCACTCTTGGGCGATCCCGCGCTTCTCATTCTCGATGAACCTATCAACGGACTTGACACCGACGGTATGCGGCTCATGCGGGAAATTCTCGTGGATATTACCAAGAATTACGGCTGTACTGTCCTTATTTCCTCTCATATCCTCGGAGAACTTGAAAAGATCGCCACGCACTACGGCATTATCCGTC
>CANRHP010000012.1 GCA_947630455.1 uncultured Clostridia bacterium | reverse complement strand
ACCCCCGACCCACTGCGCCTCTCTATAGTAAAAGCGTCTGTTTCTTCAGACGCTTTCTTGGTGCTGGTGGAGGGAATCGGACCCCCGACCTACTGATTACGAATCAGTTGCTCTACCGACTGAGCCACACCAGCAATTTTATTTGCTAACATAGTATAGCAAACAATTTACTAATTGTCAAAGAATATTTGCAAATTTGCGGGAGTTTTTGAACATTGTGTTTTTTCCAAATATTTCCGCAAATGCCAATAAATTCATAATACACCTCTCGCAACCGTATAAAACGGCAGATCTGCTGTGATAAGTATAGCAAAATCCACCGTAAAATGCAATAGTATCCGACTAATTAGCGGCTTAGTTACGAGAAAGAAATAGTTTTGTACGCTCCTCCTGCGGGTTTTCGAAGATCTGCTGAGGAGTGCCTTCTTCGACAATTACACCGCCGTCCATAAACACTACGTGATTTGCCACTTCGCGTGCAAAGCTCATTTCGTGAGTTACAACAATCATTGTAAGGCCGTTTTCGGCAAGCGTTTTCATCGCGGCAAGAACCTCTCCCACCATTTCGGGATCCAGTGCGCTTGTGGGTTCGTCGAAAAGAAGTACCTCGGGATTCATGCACAACGCTCTGGCAATGGCGACTCGCTGCTTTTGTCCTCCGCTCAGTTGCCTGGGCTTGGCGTTGACGAAAGCGTCCATACCAACAGTTTTGAGATGCTTGATTGCCAGCTGCTCCGCATCGGCCTTGCTCAACTTAAAAACTTTTCTCGGACCCAAGGTACAATTGTGCAATACATTGAGATTGTTGAACAGGTTGAAGGACTGAAATACCATTCCGACTTTTTGCCGCAGCAAGTTGGGTTTGCGAGCAGCAGTGACATCCTCACCGTGAAAAAGAATGCGCCCGACGGTGGGTTTTTCAAACAAATTGATACATCTCAAAAGGGTACTTTTGCCGCTGCCCGACGGACCTATAACACAAGTAACATCACCTTTACATACCGAAAAATCAATATCCTTTAGCACAATATGATCGCCGAAGCTTTTACCGAGGTGCTCGATTTTTACGATAGGCTGTCCAATTTCGTCCGCTGTCAAATTAGCGTTTTGTATATTTGAAGTGGAGTTTTCAACCATTGCGCGCCTCCCTTGCATAGGATTCGGCGTCCAAATTTTGCGAGCCGAGCACCTTGTAGTTTTTACTGCCGTCCATTTTTCGTTCTACAAAACGCAACAGCATACTTATGCCAAAGGTGAGAATGAAATATACAATTGCAACAAGCAGATAGGTTGGGAATGTTTTGTAGGTTTGAGTGACTATATCCTTGGCGACGAAAAACAGCTCGGTGAAGCCTATTACGTTGAGCACGGATGTGTCCTTGATGTTGATGATAAATTCGTTGCTGACGGAAGGCAGAATGTTTCTGAGCGCCTGAGGCAGCACCACGTTAAACATAGTTTGTGTGTGCGTAAGTCCCAAAGCATGCGCGCCTTCAAACTGTCCCTTGTCAATGGATATAATTCCGCCGCGCACGATCTCCGCCATATACGCGCCGGTGTTTATCGAAACAATTATCAGTCCGCTGACTGTAACGTTTAGCGTCCTGCCGCCGTTAAGCTCGGCAAAACCCCAAAAGATCACCATTGCCTGCACCATCATCGGAGTTCCGCGGAAAATTTCCACGTATGCAGTCAAAATATAATCACCTATTTTTTTGAATACCAACGCAGCTTTGCTTTTGGGATCGGGAATTGTGCGATACACCCCGATAAGCACGCCTATCACCAATCCCACCACTGTACCTATCAGTGCCACGAGCATTGTGTAGCCTACGCCGATAAGTATGTCGATATAATATTCACTTAATATATTCCACATAGTTATTGCCCTATACTACTAATCTACTATGTTGTCGCCGCTTGAAAGCTCAATAGCGCGTTGCATAAACTCATCGCGCTTTTGCTGCGTGACAGAGGAAAGTATTGTGTTGATCTGCGCCGTTAGGTCGCTTCCCTTTTTGACACCCACCGCTATAGCTGTGTCGGCATCCGTTGCGGTAAAACCGGTGGTGTTGTTTTGCAGACGCACATAGGTGAAGTTTGGGTTGGACGCGCAGTTTTCAATGGCTCCCGGTTCCTCTGCAACATAGGCGTCTATAGCCTTGGTGTTGAGCGCGTTGATTAGCGCGGGAAAATCGGCAAGGGGAGTTTGCGGAATAATGCCGTATTTGGGACCTTGCGACTGCAATGCATCATTGTGAAAAGTTCCCTTTTGCGCGGCGACTTTGGCGCCGCTGAAAGCTGCCAAATCCGCTGCGTCGGTGTAGCTGCCGTCTTTACGAATTACAAGCACCAAATTGCTTTGATAATACGGGTCGGAAAAGTCGATTTGCTCCTTGCGCTCCTCCGTCGGTGACATACCCGCGATGATCACATCAACGGTTCCAGCATTTAGAGCGGGTATCAGAGCGTCCCATTCCATTTTTACCACAACAAGCTCCTTGCCGAGACTCTCGGCAATCCTTTGCGCTATCATTATGTCGTAACCGTTGGCATAACTGTTGGGCATCGGATTGTAGTTGGTGTTGTATATCTGAACCGCACCATTGCTGTTATCGCGCTGAGTGTAATTGAACGGCGAATAAGCACATTCCAAGCCGACATAGAGCTTGCCATCGTCCTTTGCGTCCGAGCAGGCAGCAAGGGTAAAGACAAAGGTTGCCATGATTGCCGCTATTGTCAAAATCAACAGCGCTTTTGTTAGTTTTTTCATTTGAATTTCTCCTGTTTGTTTATTTAATCGAAGGAGATTTGCAACTGCTTGTACGGATCCTTTACAAATAAAAAATCCGCAACAAGCGAGCGATGTCGCCGTTGCGAAAAAATCAAAATTGTTTTGTAAGGTGGAAAATTTCGGTTCCCAAATCGCTTTTACTTTACTTTGTCAACGGGATGGCTCCGACGCTTTGCCCTATAAAACAAAATTTCCGCAACAAGCGAAGCTATATTGCGGAAAGAATCGACAATATAAGATAGCGCTCCACTTGCGTGACAGTACGACGCATATTTTACGTCGTCCCAGCACAGCAGCCTTTCAGACCAAACCGCTGTACTTCGGTTGCTTCCCCTTTGCCGCCGATTCGTTTGTCTGACCGATTCGGTTTGTCATGGAAGCCACAACCTCTATCAATTATGTTGTTATTGTACCACGCAGGTGTGGCTATGTCAAATAATTTATACGATAAAATGCCGAAAAAATATATTGTTACGCGACATATTTATCAATTGTTCGTACAAGCTTGTTGAGCTCCGCTTCGTCCTTGGGACGCCACTTTACATGGTCGTCGTTCCACACGCCAAATTCCGCGACAGTAGGATCGTCGCAAGAGTTACCCAACCATTCGGCACGTTGAACAATGAGTTGGGGATCGGTAACGGTCGCCACAGCCACTACCGATATCAGATATTTTTCTAATTCGGGCAGCACTTTAAGATTGTTCACTGGCAGAAAAGCCACATCAATGTGCTGTTCTATATAGTCTGTGACGGCGTTTTCGGTTGCAGCGTCGCCTTTTTCCTTTTTAAGCAGCCATTTGCCGAGCTTTTTGCTGTTGCCGTTGAGCAGCGAGCTGCCTATATGCTTGCGTAAAATGCTGCGGTTTTTGCTGCTGACAAGATGATTGAATACACGCGGCAGCAGTCCGTTTTGACAGGCAGCTTCATGCGTACCCACACGAACTATCCGCACGGGAGAGGAGCTTTTGTCCAACATCAGATACACGCCGTTTAAGGGCAACGCGTTTTCTGAAGGAAAGGTCAAAAGCGCCTTGCCCTCACCAAAACTGACTATTGGACAATCGGTAAGCGCCTTTTTCAGCAGTTTGCGATAAATTTCCACCGATGTCTCGGCGTATTTAACAAGTAACTCTTCTCGTTTCATAGTGACCTCCAAATCACAGTTATTGTACCACAGGCGTATGCTTACCGCAATACGCTGCGGGTTCAAATACTTTGTTGCGACAAAACAATACAAAAATAGCTACAATTTTGTGTTTTTATTTTTAATATATCAGCTTTTGATTTTGTTTTTTGCGTGCCGCTTGTTTTGCAGGATCACTATCGAAATGTAGGCCGCCAGCAGTAAAGCGCATGTGCCCAACAAAATTACGTACATGCTCCATAACGGCATTTGCGTTTCTCCGATGTAAATGTTGCCGTCAAAGCCGTCGAGAAGCGCCTGCTGCCCTTCGTAGGGAAGTCCAAGCCTACCAAGCTCTTCGACATAGCCGCTCATAAAGTGATTGCGCATGATACCCACGCTGTAAGTACCGGGTAATACGCATATCACGTTGCGAACGCCGGAGGCAAATTGAGACAGCGGCATGTAAGCTCCGCATATAAAACCGTACAGACTGCTTACAAGCGTGGACACGGCGGAAAGCGCCCCCTGCGTGCTTATGAAGCTTTCGATGACGCCCGCAAACAGCGTGCCGAACAGAACACAGCACAGTGTGTCGACCAAAATCATCATCACATTCTTAAAAGGTATGTACCACCCCACTATTGCCAAATATACAAAGCCAACAATCAACACAGAAAGCATCACAATCAAAGTGACAAGGAAATTGGCGATAAAATAGCTTAACGACAGCGTAGTGCCCTTGACGGGAGACGTGCGCAGATCGTTGACGACGCCGTCGATCTTGTCCTGGATCATAACGGCATTGGAGCATATCGCCACCGTCACCGCGCACACCGACATGACGCTGGACAATAGCCAGCTGCCCGCAAGTCCGTTGACGATTTTTTCCTCCGCCTCGAAACCGAACATGGCAAATATACCGTTGAAGCTGTCGATGTACACCGTGCGCAAAAACGTGACGAACAGCACCAACAGAATCATCGGCGTGATGAGAGACACAAAGAACAAAAATTTGTCCTTGAAATAGCATTTCATATTACGCAGGGTCAATGCCCAAAGCTTGTGGAATTCTTTCATACTACACCTCCCGAACGTCCTTGCCCGTTACACGCAGAAATACGCTGTCCATGTTGCCTTTCATTACCTCATAGTCATCAAACAGTTCGGAATGTTCGGTAATAAGCTGCGTTGCGGTACGCGTACCCTTGATTTCCACATCAACATAGCCACGCTCACGACATACGCTGTACCCCAATGACCGAAACAGATCTTCCGCCTCCTCAAGATGCGAATACAACCGTACAATATCGGCAGCGTATAAGCTTTTAAGCTCGTGCGGCGTTCCCTCGGCGACCTTTTTCCCGGCGTCCAATATTACGACATAATCGGCGTTTGCCGCTTCTTCCATATAGTGCGTGGTGAGGAACACCGTGAGTCCCTGTGATTTGCGTAATTCCTCAATAACTCGCCATACCACAGCACGCGTTTGCGGATCCAAGCCGGTAGTCGGCTCGTCCAAAATCAACAATTCCGGATCGTGCACAAGCGCGCGGGCAATGTCTATGCGCCTGCGCTGACCGCCGCTCAATTTGCATAACGGACGTTTGAGAATGTCATTTAACCCTAAAAGCTTGTCCAATTCGCCAAGACGCTTTTTAAATTTTTCTCCAGATATGCCGTAAAGCGCGGCGCGGCTTTTGAGATTGTCGTAGGCAGACAAACGCTTGTCAAGCACGGACGCTTGGAATACAATGCCCAACCTCAACTTAACTTCGTCGGCTTGCTTGTCGATATTCTCTCCGCAAACAATCACGCTGCCGCTGTCCTTCGGCAGTATGCCGCTCAATATATTGATAGTTGTGGATTTGCCCGCCCCGTTTACACCAAGAAAAGCAAAAAGCTCTCCTTCTTTAACGCAAAATGAAAGATCGTCCACAGCCTTGACATCCTTAAATGACTTGTGCAGATTGCTGATTTCAATTATCATTGCCGCCTCCCGATATTTTATTTTTTATAGCAAAAAATTCCTCCGTCAATAGCTTGCTGACAGTTTCCCAATCCCAATTGAGAAAACCGGTAGCATACATTGTAGCAATACCGTGCACATATACCCACATGTGAGTGTGTATCCGCTCCGCTTGGTTTGCATCAAAGCCATATTGTACCACACGCATAGCCTCACGATGAAATTGATACGCCTGAGGATCATCGGCTTCTCCCTGACGATTTCGCATAAACAGATACTTGAAAAAATTGGGTTGCTCTTTGGCAAAACGAATGTATGCCATGCCGCTCGCCTTGTACTCGGGATATTTTCCGCTTGCCAACTCCGACGCCATGTAGACGTCGTAACACTTCTGCATTTGTGCCGTAACAGCTTTTTTCAGCCCAAGCAGACTGTCAAAGCAAAGATATATCGGCTGAGTGGAGCAACCGCAACGTGCTGCCACACTTCGTGCATTCAAAGCATCCATCCCCTGTTCGGAAACAAGAGATACTGCCGCCTGCACTATTTGTTCTACGGATATTTGTTTTTTTGCCATAGCCACACCAAAATAACATTTGTTATTAATAACAATTGTTATTTTATTCTATAAAGCAAAATTTGTCAAGATAAATTCAAAAAATTATAAGAATTTATCCTTCTGAAATGGACAAATCGGCACTTTTTGTTGACGGAAAAAATGTAGAATGATATAATTTAAGAAAAATATGCTGAGAGGTATTGTATGAGAAAGCTTGCGGAAAAAGTTGCTATTGTAGCGCTGATTTGCATAACCTTTGTGTTTGCACTGTTGGCAGTACTTTATGCATCGGGAGCAATCCCTCAAAATGAAAATGCCGATAATATCGTTGCAATAGTTTTACTATCGACGCTTGCCGTTGTTTATGTAGGACTTTCGGTTTATTTATTGATCGTCAATTTTTCGGAGGTTCTCAATATAAAACGCATCGTGCTTTTTTACGATGCGCAAAGCACCACTCGCGCCAGTCACAGCGTGATTAACAACATCGTGCGCGGCTGTGCAAAGGAGTTTCCGCAACTGAAGATTAAGCGCACCACATTCCGCGTGGATGACAAAATGGGTTTGGTCGCAAACATTGCAGTGGAACCTATGGTTGCAGAAGATATTGCCAACTATATTCCCAAACTAAAAACATTGCTTGCGGCAAGCTTTTGGGAATCGCTTGGGCTGAAATTTAATGCTATCAATTTCGATGTGGTGAAGTTGTCCAAAAAATTTACTCCCGCAGATACGTTGGTGGAAGCTTCGCAACAACGATCGGAGCAGGACGATGTTTTGACAGAATCGGACGAATCGGAAGCTTTTCAAGATACGGTATCCGTGATAGACGTGACAGATGATCAATCGAACAAATCCAAGCAAGAGGATATTGCCGCGGGCGAAAGCAAAAAACCTGCAGACATTTGGTAATACGACCAAACTGTGACGAATTGTCCAATCAAGCGCAACACACTTATATAAATTGATACAATATTACTTCGAATTTAGATAATTTAATAATTTATTTGGTCCGGCGTTGATAAACGCCGGATTTTTGTTCAGCGCACCAATGATACGCTCTGTGCGGTAGATACTACGGCGCAAAGTCAATATAATGCACGTTGAGTCCCGAAACTATCTATTTGTCCGCTAAACAACTTAGCCTCGACATTAACATAGGGACTTGTTACTTAAGTTTTTTCTATCAATATACCGACAAGCCCGGCTATATATTCTTTTGTTAGATCGATCGGTTCAATTTTTTTATATTATCAATTGGCAAACCCTTAAAAATACCGTGTATTCCTGCATATAAAACAAGGTAACAGAATTAAATCAGCCCTTCCAAAGAGTGGATTTCGATTTACAGCAAAAGAGCAGGGATTTTCAAAAAAATCCCTGCCCATCTGCACCGTTGTAGCTTTGGCGGCACGATAACCGCATCTAAACATACGGTGTATTTATTCCGCTACTGCTGTATTCGCTTTATTACATTACGTCACAGTGCGAAAATAGTCTTCTTTTGTGTTGAAACAATCTGTCGTTAGTCGACCTTCTTTTTGCGCAGAATCACAATCAGCACAACCAGCAACGCCACTACGACTACCGCCTCGATAACAACTATCACTATAAACGGTACCGTCGCTTTTGCGCTTTGTCCATCCAAAGCTGTCTTTGCCTCGTCTACCTTAACCTTTGCGGCTTCCAATGCAGAGGTGATCCCGCTTTCGTCCGCCGCCGCCTCGATAGCGCTGAGACCGTTAGTAACGGAGCTGTCTTTGAGTGAAATATCAAGGCTTGCTGCGTAGAGCATAAGCTCGTTTTTAGCGTCTTTCTTGGCTTCCGAAAGCTTGCGAGCAGCTTCCTCTGCTGCCTGTTGATCCGCTGCTTCCTTGTCCAATGCCGCTTTTGCAGCATCTACACTCTTCTTCGCCGATTCCAAAGCAGAGGTTATACCGCTTCCATTGGCAGCCGCGTCGATTGCACCGAGTCCGTTTGTAACAACACCGTCTTTGAGTGAGACGCCCAAGCTTGCCGCATACAACATGAGTTCGTTTTTAGCGTCTTTTCTTGCCTCGGCGAGCTTACGGGCTTCTTCGTCCTGCTCTTGCTGATCACCGATTTCTTTGTCCAAAGCCGCTTTTACGTCATCGACGCTCTTCTTTGCAGCTTCCAAAGCGGAGGTTATGCCGCTTTCTTCAGCAGCCGTCTCGATTGCGTCAAGTCCCTTTGTAACGGATTCGTCCTGCAAGGACAATCCCCTACTTGCCGCGTAGAGCATGAGTTCATTTTCAGCAGCTTTCTTGGCTTCCGCAAGCTTGCGAGCAGCTTCCTCTGCTGCCTGTTGATCTGCCGCTTCTTTGTCCAAAGCCGCTTTTACGTCATCGACACTCTTCTTCGCTGCTTCCAAAGCGGAGGTTATGCCGCTTTCTTCAGCAGCCGTCTCAATTGCGTCAAGTCCATTTGTGACGGATTCGTCCTGCAAGGACAATCCCTTACTCGCTGCGTAGAGCAGCAGTTCATTTTTAGCGTCTTTCTTTGCTTCCGCAAGAGCCTTTGCATTTTCTTCCTGTTCAACATTGAGAACGGGTACCGAATTCATCTCTATAATTGCAGAGTTCACGATACGTTCCGCTTCAATCATTGTAAGGCTATCGGCGCGAGATGAAAGCTCAGCTTCGACTCTATCATAGATGCCGCGAAGTTTTTCTTCGGAAGCCTCGGAATAGATATATTTATTGAGCAATTCATCCCTGCTTGACGCCAAATCTTGCAAGAGCAGCGCATTGTACTCGCTTAGCTTGGTGATGACATAATTGTTGTCCTCATCTTGTACATAAGCGTAACCTGCAGCAATTTTTGTCTTGTCAATTGCATTTTTAGAGGAACCAGTCACTATGTATTCACCTGCAGAAACATTTTCCAAGCTCTTTACGATGACTGCATTTTCGCCCATAATTGCTACATGTTCAATTTGAATGAATTCCTTGAGCAAAACAGGGTTTGAAACGATTTCGGGCGCCGTGAACGTACCGCCGGTGATAGTAATACTTCCGTTACTGTTGGTTAGGGTGCCGTTTACTTTAGAATTGCTTTCAATAGTAAGTGTACCTGTATTGGTTATATTGCCGGTGACGGTTGCGTAGTAAGTGAGTGTACATGTACCTTCGTTTAGTAAATTACCCTCAACTATCACATCATCCAAAGTAACCTCACCCTTTAACATGATAGTGCCGGAGCTATCTTTAATTACAACGTCGTAATCGCTATAGTTGGCAAATCTAAGTTTTTTCGCAGAACCGTCAAAGCCAAATCCATGCAAAACAAAAGTAAGTTTATTTTCTACTGTAATGTTTTGGGTGATGGGAGCGTAGACGTAGATTTCGTCGCCGTCCTGCGCCTTTTCAACAGCTGTAGCCAGGTCAGTATACTCTTCAACAAGATCGCCGCCACGATAGATAGCAGCCACATAGTTGAGCGCGGAGTAATTGTATTTACCGTTCTCGTCCCTTTCCACTATACCGCCGCCTTCAAGCTGCGAAAAATCAAACCATTCTACGGGAAGCGGATCGGAAGTTTCGATATCAAAACCATTTTCGCCGTCAGACGAAGGAATGAGTTCTACTGACTTCGTTCCCGTAGCGCCGATACCATTACAATGGATTTCCGTCTTTGAGCCTTGTACAACAACCTTATCGGAACGACCGCTGTATGCTGCGCCGACAAGGTTTGCGTCGGGAGTGTTGATCTGGCAGTCCTCAAACGTGGTATTGGCACCGTTTGCATGACCTATGATCGAACCGGGAGCGAAGAACGAATCGCCGGTATCCACGGTCACGTCGGACACCGCGCCATTGGTAAGGGTAAAGTCGCCTTCGTAGTAGCCTACGAGACCGCCCGCCTTCCAGTTGCTCTCAACAGAGGACTGCGTCATCTTAAGACCGTCGACGGTAATATTGCCCCAGGTATGCCCGAGGAGTGCGCCACTGAAAATCGAATAACCGTTTATGTCGAAGTCGACGGCAACTCCCTCAAGTTCGATGTTTGTCTGATTGGTTCCGTCGTAGCCTTCGCCGATGAGTGCGCCGCCGGAAAGCGTTCCCGCGCCGGCGTTAAGCTCGTCGAGGTAACCGTTACCGACCGTGAACGTAGAGTTGCGTATCGTAACGTTGGAGATGCTTGTTACACCTCTGGTGTAACCGAACAAGCCGACAAGCTTTTCCTTTGCTACTATTCCGCTCAGGGTATAGCTGCCGCCCGCATCCTTCTCGCCGGAGAAAGAGCCTTCAAACGCATTTGTAGCGTTGCCCGCAGGAAGGAAGGGCGTAGCGGCTGCACGCGCGGAAAACATAGATATGCCCGCCGGCGCTCCGCCGAAATCGAGGTCGGCGGTCAGTTTTACCGTCTTGCCCTTGAACGAATCCGCGCCGCTGTTGACGTAAAGCGCAAAATAGTTCCACTGGTCAGTCGAGGAGATCTCGTACGTCTTGTCTCCTCCCTTTTCCTTTTCGCTCTTGTACCATGCCTGAGCCGCAAGGTTGGGGGCAATCTTCACTTCGTACAACGTGCTTTCGTCATACTCCGCGCCGCCGGCGATGTATGCGCCTAAGAATAACGAGAAATATTTGTCGAGCTTGGAAATTTCGCTTCCCTTAAAGGAGCCTCCCGTAATTACCGCGGCATTGTCGCTGCCGGCAATATCAACCGTGCCCTCATAAACGCCGCTGTCGATCGTAAGCGTGCCTGCCGAAGCGGATACGTTTCCGGTGACATGCACTTTGCTGAGCGTTGCGTCGCCCGCCACAGTCAGGTCGCCTATGATGGTGCCGTACTTGACCATCGCTCCACCCTGAAGGGTAAGGGAACCGCTTCCGATTGTAACGGTAAAGTTGGTCGTCGAGTTGAGGTTAAGCGTAACGCCGTTGTCGATCGTAACGGACTCGTCCAACGTAACGTCTTGCAGAACCATAACAGTATCGCCCTGCTTAGCTCCCTTCAACGCCTGCGACAGCTTTTCGAACTTCTGCGCGGAAGAATTCAGAATAAAGAACTCTTTTTCGCTCACTTTAGAAACGACGTATCTGCCGTCGGCGCCGCTCGAGGTCAATCCTTTAGGAGAAACGACTTCGTCAAAGTCCCAGGAGAACAAGCACGATTTGGAGCCGTCGGCAAGATAATCCTCAAGATCGACAACGAACATCGTCTCCTTGCTCGGAACTTTATCGTTTTCTTTCGAGAGCAAGCCGAACTCATTGTTGTTGTAATTCGGAGCCTTGTATCCGACCAAAACGCCCGGATGAGTTGCGTCAATATGATCTGCCGTTCCGAAGTTCAGCTCAGAAATAATGTTGCCGCCCTTGATCGTAACAAGACCTTGATAGTTGTTCTGATATTGTGTAAGCTCATTGCTAGTGGGGCCAAACTTGAACAGCGACATATAGTACAGATAGTCGTCATTGCTGCTTGTCACATCGTCCGTAGAGTAATCTTTGTAGCTCGCGGGCACAAGACCAGTCTGACTGATCGTTCCGCTTTCCAGCCTGACTTTCGTATTGCCGGTATAAAACCAGAAGAATGAGCTGGAGCTCACGCCCTTAGACGCGCTGAATTCAAGCACTCCGTCTTGCTCGGGGCTGGTATCGCATATAACCAGCGTATTTGGATAGTTGGTGCTATTACTTACATCTACATGTCTGGCACTTGCGCTTTCGGGATCGATAGTAAGCTTATGTCCGTTGAGGTCAAGGATCATCTCGCCGCTGACTTGCGTCAAGCTGAGAACTTTCGCTGTGCTGTCCTTCAACAGTTTGACGGTACGCTTTTCGGCAGCGACCAGCTTAGCCGCATTCCAGGCAGATGTGAAGTTGAGATACGGACGCGCCTGTACTTCGTTGTCTATGGTAACCTCGGCGGCTACGCGGCTGCTATCTACGTCGCGCACCATATAATAAGTTACTTTGCCATCGTTTGTGGTCTCTTCGATCAAATCCATCCACTTGCCCTCGGGCACATAGCCGGAGAGGTCCTGTCCCCATCTACCGTTGGTGATCGTAACGGACGCGTTATAGTCTTCGGCATCCGCAGAACCCCAGCTGGCTGAATAGGTGCCGCAGGAAATTCCGGTGCATTTCTTGACTTTGGAGGCAACGCTGAATACGCCGCATTTGGAATCGAACGAAGTAAAATCGCCGCCGTTTATCGTGACCGTGCTTTCACGGTGCTTGTCGTAGGCTTCGACAATGGGTTGAAGCTGCTCCATTGCGGCGTCCGACTTTTCCTGTCCTGCAGGGAGAGTCATAAAGCCGCCGTCGGGATCCTGGGCGTAGTCCGTACCGTAATCGAGGTGAACGTCCAGATAATCGGGCGGATAGACATACGTCGAGCTTACATCGATAAGCAGCGTGTTCGATCCGTGATAGTTTTCCGTAATAAAGGTGCCGTCGTTGATCGTAACATTGCCGTCTACCGTTTCGAGAAGGGTTACGCCGTTGTTCGCAGTACCTCTATGCTTGACGGTTCCGCCCGTAATCGTAAGCGACGGGTTGCAGATATACTGGGTGTTGTCGGGACCGGCGAGGCGCAGTTGGTTGGTAACCGCTACGCAAGAGCTGTATACAACATCGTAGTTGACAGAGGAATGCATTTCGCCGTAGTTGAACACCAGCCCCATGGCGTTGGTGCCGGTACCGGTATTTGCGTCGGCAATGGTTCCGGTCTTTTCAACCGAGCTGTCCTCGAGAGTAAGTTTTCCCCACCAGTTGACAATTACCCAGCCCTTTCTCGAAAGGGTGTAGCCATTTAAGTCAAGAGTTATATCTTGATCTTTATCGATACTAACCTCCGACTCAACAAGCTCAATGTCCTGAGTGAGCTTAATAGTAGTCTTGGCAGAGCCTGCACTTTCGACAGCTTGTTTCAGCTGCTGCTCCGTGCCGACTTCGACCGCCGCTTCCTCCGCGTTTGCGCCGCAAACAGCGACCATCACGCCTGCAAGCACAAAAAACGCACATAAAACGAGTAAAAGCGGTTTCAGCCATAACTGCCCTTTGCTTTGTTTCATGTAATTTCTACCTCCATTATATTTTTTGAGTAAATACATAGAATAGATTATTCCATGTACACAAAATGTACTTTTGACGAGAAAAAGCAGTTAGTTCATTGTAAAAAAAGTCAAAATTATATAAATTATCAACAATAATGTCCAATATTCTTGACACTATGCTTAAAATTGATTAAAATTGTTTGTGATTAAGTACATGGAATAATCTATTTCATGTACACAAAGCGGCAAAATATGCTGCTTTGTGCGTTAGAATATGACGCATAGCTCTTGCATTGACAGCATCAGAGCAAGGTGCGCAAATGGAAAACCCTCCACTATATATGGGCAACAAAATACCGACTTTTGAACAGAAGCCGGTATTTTTATTAACTGTGTAATAATTTGATCAAATACGCACATTCTACCTATACAGGAGAAAACGATCATGACTGTAGCACAACAGGTAGGAGAAAATTTGCGTTCGGCACGCAAGGCAAAGGGTATGACGCAGCAAAAGGTTGCGGAAACAATGAATAAATATCAATCCGATTACAGTGACTATGAACGCGGACTAATTCAGCTTGATTACGAAAAGATCATCTTTTTGTGCAACCTGTTTGAGATCACACCAAATGATTTGTTCGATATGTCAAGCAATTATTAGAGCAGATTCGCAATTTCTTGTGTAGTACAATTTTATTTCAATATTCCCCTTTGTGCAAAAGGGTGAATTTTTTTTCCATCCAAAAGATCGTAGTACATGCTGAAAATGCGTATTGCAGTGTTTTCGTTTGTTACAATTCGCATAACGTCTTTACCGCCTTGCTTTGTAAGTACAAACACCACCGACTCGTCTTCTTCAACTCCATCCATTTTTTGACACGGATGCAATATACAAAACACGTCGTTTCCTTGAGGAAATACCGCAACTTGTTCAAATCTTACGGCTTCTCCCTTGTCGTTTACAAGCGTTATCAGTTCTTTGTTTCTTTTATTCAACAGTATTGTTCTCAAGCTTTCCATATACAACTCCTCAATTCGATTTTAATTTGAGTATTTTTCCCGCGATGCGCGAAAAAACATTTTCCAATATCATCAAAACAGCCCATCCCAAAAGACAGCCCAATACCACCGCAATAAATAAGCTCCAATTTTCCTCGCCAAACAATAAGCCCCCAATTAACGGACCTATCGGAGGTATGAGCATTATGAATGTAAAAGGCAGCAATGTCCCCACAATACTGCGTATGATAAAAAACAAATTGTAAAAAAACTCCAATAAGCTTACAGATGAAAGATTTTCGAAATCTTCGTCATAACGTACAAAATCCAAATGTATACGAACCTTCTTTTTCTTGGTGGTGCTGGGAGTAATATTGACAGTTCCCCAAGAATCCACAGTGCCGGAATACTTAGTTTTTGTTTGCGTTTGCGTGTGCTGCACTGCGTCACTTAGCTCCCAGCCAAAACGAGAAAGATTGCGGACCACCCGTTGCCAACCGATTTTTCGTACAACCAATGATTTTTGCTGCATACAATTCCTCCTTAGTTAGATAATAAAAATATTATATAGGAATTTTTCCTATATGTCAATAAATAAATAGGAAAAAATTCTATACTTTTTAGACCGAGGTAGAAAATGAATATTGCAAAAATTGTTGGAGAAAATCTTCGGTTGGCACGCAAGGCAAAAGGACTCAGTCAGACGCAAGTGGCGAAAGCAATAAACAAATATCAACCGGATTACAGCGAGTACGAAAGAGGAATAATTCAGCTTGACTATGAAAAGATAGTAATTCTTTGCAAAATGTTGGATATTACGCCGAACGATCTGTTTGGTTTTGATTTGTGAAGAAAAAACACCTCACTCAAAACGGTTTGCTTTGGCGAGGTGCTTCGAAGGTTATTTGACGGAAGCAATAAATCAGGTTTAGATCTTCAGCAGCTGCTCCAACAGCCCGTCAAGCCGTACGCGCTGCTCGTTGTTGAGCAGAGGTCTGACGCGGTTGGCAAAAGTGACAAGCTGCTCGTTGCTGAGCTGTCCGCGCGCTTTTTGTTCGATTACGTTGTTGACAATATCTTTTACAAGTTGACCTTCCCCCTCACGTTCGTACTTTGCTGCGAGACGTTTCATTTCGTCCACTTTGCTTTGATAATCGTTGGAGGACGTCTGCCTGTTGCTTTGCTGCGACGTTTGATTTGTGTACGGACGCTGCTCGTTTTGTCGAGTTCCTTTCGGATTTTCACTGTATTCGTTGCGTTGATTTACAAAAATATTGCGAGGATCGTTTTCGAAAGACATAAAGTTGCTCCTTAAAATTTGATAGTTACTATAAATTATATGTCGGCATATAATGTATTGATTACCAAAAAGGAGTGGCCGGATGAATTTGTCGACAGTTGCATTGATCTTGCTGGCATGGCAATTGCTTAGTAACGGCGACAATTCGAAGCCTAAAAGTACACCGCCGCTTGCAATCGCGGATATATTGTCCGACGACGTCAAAAGCGTTATAAACAGCGCACAGAAGCTGTCGGATAAAAATTGCTCTCAAAGCGACCGTGCAGGGGCGATATTCGAAATAATATCCAACCCCGCATTGCAAAATCTTGCGGGCAATCTTTTTGGAAATGCTGCCACAAAAAGCACACCCGATATGCGCGCAGAGGAACCGCCTCCAACGCAACAGAACGTAAACAATGAGGGCTACCGCTTTGAAACGCCGTCAACAGCATCGCAGGAATTCTTCCGCCCGATAGACAACATAGCTGACGCCGAGGTTAAGCACAAGCTTTATTGGTTTTACGACAATTGGTACAACAAACAGTAACGATCGCCAACTTGTACGGCGGTATTCATCACAAATTGTTTTGCATTTAAACGCTCACGCTCTTGGCAAAACAATAGCGATTATAGTTAGGAAATGCTAACCTGCGGTATATGCGTTCGACGACGAGATACATAATATTGAATAAACCGACTTCCTCAGTGAAAGTCGGTTTTGTTTTAGATTGCTTATTTTATGATACTGTGTGTTAACGCGCCGTAAAAGCCGAATTTAATGACTGCGCTATACATTCAAGCAAGTGAATTGTTGAAAGCTTCCGCCGAGGAAGAACACAAAAAGGCGTACGGATGCATTTTGTCACCGCATCATTTGTGGCTGCTACCGACACTGTACTGCAGCATCAGGTTTTTACGTGCCACGACCCTCACACAAGGTCAAATGTCAAGCCCAATAATCGTTGACGGCTTCTACCAACATTTGGTAGGTTGTGAGATTGTTGTAGTCATCGGTCGGTGTGTAACCACTGCCGTGAATATTTACGCCAAGAGGCGAATAGTAGCTTGCGCAGGTGTAGTAGAAAGCCCAACTATAGGTAGACTTGGCACCGTTGTTGGTTACTATTTCACCGCTGAAGGGTAGATCTATCACATTTTGAGCAATGCCTTTTCCGTATGTGGTCGTACCCATCTGCACTGCCGTTTTATAATCCAATAGGCATCCGGTGACAAGCTCGCTGGCACTTGCACTGTTGCCATCCGTCCACACGGCGATATCGCAAAGCTCGTCAGGCGAATCAAAATAGCTGTCGTAAGTGCTAGCACGATAGTAGTACTGACGCTGCGACGACGGTTTGGGCATATCCAGATATGTGATAAGCAAGTCATTGCCGCGCGTTACGATAGATCTTTGATCTTCGGACAATTTGGCGGAAGTTATAAGCTTAGCCAAGATATCCGCAGCATAGTCTACACGTCCGCCCGGATTGCCTTTAAGATCAAGTACAAGATGTTTAAGTCCGCTTTGTCTGAACAACTCCATTACTTGCGCAAATTCGTCCGCAGAAGACACAAGCTCATCTTCAACCGTATAATACATAAATTCTTTGATACGCACGTAGCCGGTATCTGCAGGCAGTTTGTCGAGGCATCGTTGCTCTTCCGTAGAAGTTGTTGCTCCGTCGGGCTTGTTGATTGCGGTGGAAATGTTGGTCAGATTTCTGCCGAAATAAAATTCAACAAACTGTAAATTGTATCCTGAATTTATGTTGGGAATTACCGCTCGCTTCAAGGGAATAGCCTCCGTTACATACCCCGAATCGGCAGTTGTATTCTCCCTCAATACATGGAACGTGGCGGAATCCGTAGCGGAAAGCACCATTGTCACGGAATCTGAACTCCAACGGCTGAGGTTTATTTCCGAAAACTCGATTCCACCCACAACGGGTGCAGAGCCTGCTTCGTTTAGCATGTTGCTCAGTTTAAGCACTATATCACCTTCAAACAGCTTGCCGTAGGCGGGTGAATCGGCGGAAACAGAGGAGACGTAGAGTCCTATGCCTTCCTCTATAAGAAATGACACCCCGAACACCTTGCCGTTTGTGACCTGTTCGGTTTGCGGATAGTCCAATTCGTAATGCGCCTGAGGACCGAGCAAACGCGAATACTGATCGCCCGCAGCTTGCATAAGCGCAGTACCGGACGTTTCGATTGCGCTGAGCCAAGTGCTTTCGTCTATATCCTTGTAGTAGTACTTTTGCATATACTCGACAACCGCACCCAAAATATCCTCGGCATCTTCGGTCGTGTTGTAGCTGACGGACTGAACTATTGAACAGAGCAACCAGCCGAAGCCTATACACATAACAAGAGCAAGACATATCAGCACAATATAAAGCGGCTTGCTGTTTTTTGCCTTTTCGGGGGCCGGTCTGCTGTACCACTCGTTTACCGGGGCGTCCTGTTTGGTTGCTTGCTCCTTTTGTTCCTGTTTATCGTATTCTTCATCAAAAAAATCTTTTGCCATCATTTACTCCTTAGCGCATCAAACAGCCAACCCAGCTGTGACACTCGCTGCTGCGCAGCTTGCGCATCTCCCTGAAATACCGTTACGCCGCCATCCAACACCACCGTGTTGCCGACAGCCTGACGAGCGTCGCTTGTGACGACGATATTACACGCCTTGTCGAACAAGGCGAGCGTTTGCATTATATCAGCTATATCGTCGCCTTCGAAAAAATCGTCCCACAAAATATATTTGCGTGGAACGGTCAAACCGCGCGCCAATGCTACGCGCCTGCGCTCCGCAAGCGGAAGCTTGTTCATTTTGCGGTCAAGCTCGGTCAAACCGAGTTTTTCGGATATATCGAGAGCGCTTCTATGCCGAATTTCTTTTTTTACACGCCGAACCTTGAGAGGATATTCGATATTATACAATATGCTTCGTCTCTCGAAAAAAGAGGGATTGCCCGACAAATAAAGTATTTCCAAATTGGCGTTTGTGATACTATTTATCGGTTCTCCGTCCACAACTATTTGCCCGCTTGTAGGAATGATATCTTTTACAAGCAGTCTGCACAACGAAGTTTTTCCGCTTTGAACATCGCAGAGCAAAGTGTTGAGCTCCTCGCCGAGCGTAAAGCTTGCTCCTTTCAACAACGGGAACTCGTCGTAAGGGTACTGTAACGTTATGTTGTCGAACTGTATCATTCTTCCAACTCGTCCAACGTAAGCTTGTACGCTGCAATAAAGTTGTCCACAAAGTAATTGACCTCAGGACTGTGATAATCACGAATTTCGCCGAGAATGGTTTTTTCAGCCTTTGAAAATTCCGAGTTGCTCATTTTGACCTCGTCGAGGCATTTGATATATGCGCACAGCTTGTCAGCATACTTGACAAAGCGATGCTCGACGCTGTCGACGTCGTTTATTATATCTGAGTACACGTCGGCAAGCTCAGTGGGCAGGTGAGTAAGCAACCGATCGTTGCTGTACTGCTCCAATTTTTTGTAGGCGTCGCGAATTTCCGGATTGAAATATTTTATCGGCGTAGGCAAATCTCCGGTAAGAACCTCGCTGGTTTCGTGAAACAGCGCCTTGACCGCAATGCTGTTTGCATCCAAATGTCCATCGAAATAAACATTGGAAATTGTCGCCAAAGCGTGCGCTATCACCGCCACCTGCTGACTGTGCTCCATAATGTTTTCCGTCATGTTGGAGTGCATAAGTCCCCAACGGTTAATGTACTTCATACGGTTCAGATATGCAAAAAATTTGTACAAAAGCCAATTTCTCCTTTGAATGTAAAATGATGTTTCTTGTATTATTTTAGCACATATTCGAACAAATAACAACAAAAAGCAGCCGCATTGAAAGCGGCTGCCCGTTGCGTTTGTCTTATTTTGCCTGTTCTGCCGTTTCGCTGGAACCGGGAACGTCCTCGGGATGCACATACTTGATGCACTTGCGGGGGCAGCCCTCCAAGCATTTGTAGCAGTGTATACACTTGCTGTAATCGATCATCGGAACATTGTTGACAAGATGTATTGCTCCCGTGGGGCAATTGCGCTCGCACTTACCGCAAGCGATACAGCCCGCCTCGCACTTGGTCATCACGTCTTTGCCTCGGCACTGCGTTGAGCACGCCACATACACCTTGGCGGAAACGGGAACGCGCTTGATAAGGCTCTTGGGACAAGTCTGTATGCACAGTCCACAGCTGCGGCACAGATCGGGATCAACGTGCGCATAGCCCTCGCGGCACTCTATCGCATGATAGGGACAAGCGTCAACGCAGCTTCCCGCGCCCATGCAACCCACTTCGCAAGCTTTTCTGCCGCCTGCAAGCAGATTTTGGCTGACGCAATCGCCGTAGCCTTGATAGTCGTACTTGTCACGACATTTGATTCCGCCGCTGCAGCCCACCACCGCAATGGTCGGCTCGGCGTTGCCGCTGACCTCTATGCCCAAAATGTTACCTATTTCGATACGTTTGTCTATAGGAGTTTGACCGCAGCTGTCCAATTTGGCGGTACCTTCCACAAGCGCTTTAGCAAAGCCCGCGCAACCGGGATAACCGCATGCGCCGCAGTTGGCGCCGGCAAGACAATCCTGCACCTCCTTGATACGGGGGTCTTCCTTGACCTGCGTGAACTTGTTGATAATCAAAATCAACACGCCCAAAACGAGAGAAAAGCCGAATGCAATAGCCAGTGCAATGAGCACGGTCGTCCACTGGAAATCGCGTCCTACTGCAAGTAATAAATCAATCATGACTTCCTCCTTAGATCAACGTGAAAACGTAAAATGCCATTGCCATAAAACAAGCGGCAAGCATAGTTATGGGGAAACCTCTAAGCGCTTTTGCAACGCGAAGTTTGTCCGCCTTTTGACGGATCCCCGCAAGCAAAACAATTGCCAAAGTGAAGCCCAAGCCGTAGAATAAACCGGAAAGCACCGCTTCGCCGTAGCCCATTGCCATATTTACACTTACAAGCTTGCCGAAGAATACGTCGCTGAAAACGTAGCCGGCAGCATCGGCTGTTGCAGCAACTGCCGTTACAATCTTGGCAATACCGAGAATCGCGCAGTTTGTGGTAACAAGGGGCAGATAGATACCCATTGCGGAATACAATCCCGGGCTGAAACGTTTGAGTACCATTTCCAGAATTTGCACCAACGACGCAATCAACAAAATGAATACTAAAATGTTCAGATACTGCAAGCCCATCGGCGCCAACAGAAAAGTATAGATGGGATAGCATACCGCGCATGTAATTACCATAACGGCTGTTACGGCAATTCCCATTCCTGCTGCGGAACTGATCTTTTTGGATACGCCGAGGAATGGACAAATACCCAAAAATTGCGATAGAACAAAGTTGTCTGCAAAAAGCGCAGATATTATAATTGCAAATACGTCCATGGTTATGCCTCCTTAGCTTCGGTCGAAGCGACTGCCTTAGCCTCAGCCTCGCGCTCGATAGCAGCGGCGTTGTGTGCCGCTTTATGCTTCAATTTGCGCTCGACTGCGTTGTAGCAAACGTTGAAAATCGCAATGAACAGCGCATAGGTGAGGAAAGCGCCTGCGGGTTTTGCAAAAAACTCGATTTTAAAGCTCCACAACGTCAAACCGAACAACTCACCCTTGCCAAGGATTTCGCGCACAATGCCCATGAGCGTCAAGGACAAAGTGAATCCGACGCCCATAAACAATCCGTCGCATACGGAATCCAATACGGGATTGTGACTCGCAAAGCTTTCGGCTCTGCCGAGAATGATGCAATTGACCACTATCAACGCAAGATACATACCCAAGCTTTCGTACAGCGAGGGCAAAAAAGCCTCCATGAACATTGAGATAATCGTAACGAATGTTGCGATGATAACAATGAAACAGGGAATACGCACCTTGTCCGGAATTACATTGCGTAATAGCGAAATGATAAGGTTGCTGAATACCAACACAAATATCACTGCCGCGCCCATACCGAGACAGTCCAATGCTGCGGTCGTGAGCGCAAGCGTCGGGCAGGTACCGAGCACCAGTCGGAATGTGGGATTTTGACGGACGGTTCCGTCCAAAGCTATTTCCTTAAATCTTTGTAGTTTCATAGTCGTCCCTCCTTATTCGGCAGACGTATTGGCTGCGTCAAATGCCGACAAAGCGGCTTGCACTGCCGCGCGGATAAGGTTTGCGGATTGCGTTGCACCGGCAACTTTGTTGTCGTTGTAGAGCGTTTCGATGTTGTCAAGTCTTGCGCCGACGAGCGACGTCGCCAACTTGTTGGCATTATCCTGAGCCACTCCGGTTACCCAACCGTCGACAGTAATTTCTATCCCGGACACCTTACCCTTGCCGTCGGTATCGGCGGCAATCGTCACTTTGAGCACGTAGGTGTTGGGCACTGTGCCGACTTTGAGTCCGGCAACGGTATACGCGCCGTCCGCTGCGTTTGTCAATATCGCATAGGCGTTGTAGCTACCGAAGGTGAATGTGTAAATACGATTGGCAAAAATATTGACAACGATCGCATCCGTATCCTCTACGCCATCGCTCTTGGCAGCGACCTCACCATCCTTGACAACAACTATCTTCAACGTTTCTTCGCCGTAGACGTAAGCAAACAAAACGTCGCTGTCCTTGGAAACGTGGAACAAATAGCTGAGCTTGTCGGCGTCGTCGGACAGAGCGTCCGCAACGCTCTTTGTTCCGTCCACTGTCGCCGCGGATACGTTTACAGTTGAAAGCTTGTAATCGGCGTAATCTGCACCCAACAGCTCAAGAACAGCCTTTTGTGCGTCTGCTTCGGGATTTTCTCCCAAACCGAGTGCATTGCGGGCATAGAAAGCCGCCATATTGATTGCATTGTTGATAGCCGTGGAAGTAAGTACCACCGTTGCGCCAGTCATATCGAGAGCAAGCTCGGCGGAAACATCTTCACCGACATACCATCTATCACCGGCGTCTTTGGGAACGCGGTCGATGTAGGATTGATTGACGTTTTCTTTGACAGTCCACGCTTTAATTTTTGCATCGGCACCCACCACAACGTACAGCGTAACGCTGCCGCCGTTGTAGCCTCCGCCGCCCAAAGCTTCGATAATGTAGTCACCCGTTTTTTGATCCTTGTATACGCTATTGACCTGTCCCTTGTAGGCAGAGTTGGCTGCGTATTGACTGTTCGGAGTTTTGGCAAAGCTCGGATCGGGGACAAAACCATCATAAATTTTACTCAGAGAACGGGCAAACCGTTCCTCATCGCTGATGTAGAGCAGTTCGTTGCAGACAGCAAGCAGTGCCACGCATACAACGCAGATGCACACCAATACTGCAACGGCTTTGACTGCCGCAATAAGAGTGGGATTTGCGGACTTTTTTGTTTTTTCTGCCATATCACTCACCCTCCTTCATTGTTTTTTGGTCGGTGACGGGTTCTGCTGTCTTGACCTTCTTTTGGCGGGGCTTCTTTTCCGGTTTTACATATCCGAAAGGCTTGCGGCGAACATACAGATCCAACAGCGGGACAATGAGATTGCCCAACAGTATAGCAAAGGACACCGCTTCGCCGTGAATGGCCCTGCGCAGCACGGCAGTGAGTACGCCGAGGAAAACAAAGTAGATGTAGTTGCCAAGCTTGGTGTTGGGAGTCGTGACGTAATCCGTCGCCATGAATATTGCGCCGAGGATCAAGCCGCCGCTCAATATCGAGGGAAGGAACACGCCGACAGCGTCGTTGAACGCCTCACCGATCATCACGGAGTTGACATTGCTGAGCGCATTGACGTTGTCTATCCAAGCGATAAGCACCGCCACAACGCCCGTGGTCGCTATGTACACAAGGGGCCAACGGAAGTTCAATACACCGCGAACCACAAGATAAATACCGCCCACGATGAGAGCAAGCTTGCAAGTCTCTCCGATCGTGCCGGGAACGCCCGTGCCGAGGAACAGATCCAGATTGGTAAGCGTACTTGTTGCATCCGACGCGCCGCCCAGGAGTACTTGTAAGGGGGTCGCGCCCGCAGTCACACTGCCGTGAGAAACGGGAGATTCAATAGACCACGCACTGCCGCTCGGCCCCATGTAGCCCATTACTCCGCCGAACGCAGCTCCGAACGCGATAAATGCAAATATTCTACCCGCAATAGCCGGGTTGACAAGATTTTTGCCCGTGCCGCCAAACAGCATCTTGACAACTACGATCGCGAATATGCTTGCGAAGATGCCCACATACCACTTGGAGGAGGGATATAGATTCATTCCGATAAGCAAACCCGTAACAAGCGACGTGAAGTCAAATTCGTTGAGTATCTGCTTGAAGGACTTTTTGCAACAGAGAGAGAAAATCCACTCCGAAGCCACGCATGTTAGGCAGCAAATGGCGATATGCATAAAGGACAGCCAGCCCAACTCCGGTGTGGCGGGGCTTGCCGTGCCCATAAGTATGCAGCCCGCAATGCATGCGGGGAGCAACGCAATGCACACGTCGATCATTATGCGGCGGGTGGTACGCGGCGATTTGATATGCGGAGAACTTGAATATACGTAATTTGACATACTATTTTTTCTCCTTTGCTTTCATTTTCGTAAGACGGACGCTTTGCACTATCGGGCGCTTGGCAGGGCACACGTAAGCGCAGGTGCCGCACTCGAAACAGTTGAGAGCACCGTATTTAACTGCGTTTTCGGTGTCGCCTACCGTCGTGTAAAAGTCGATATACATTGGCATAAGCTTCATCGGGCATACGCTTGCACAACGACCGCAATTGATACACGGCGTGGGGAGAACAGTGGAAGCTTCCTTGTCTGTGAGGGCGAGGAAACCGCTGTCCGTTTTTGTGGTGGTGACATCCAAATTCATAAGACTGAAGCCCATCATCGGACCGCCGCTGACAAGCTTTACCGCGTCATCCTTGAGCCCACCGCACAATTCCACGACCGAGGACAAGGGTGTGCCCACGGCAACCTCGAGGTTTTTGGGGGCGGCTACGCCTCTGCCGCTTACTGTCATTAAACGTTTGTAAAGAGGAGTACCGTTGACGACCGCGTCATAAACGGCATATGCCGTGCCGACATTGTCCACAATGCACCCGACCGCGGCGGGAAGTCCGCCCACGGGCACTTCACGACCGACGCAAGCCTTTATAATGGTTTTCTCGGCACCTTGAGGATACTTCTTTTTGAGAAGAACCACAACTATATCGTCTTCCTTTTTGGCGGCAAGCACTTCCTTTGTGTCGGCAATGACGCCTTCCTGCAAAAGCAGCTTGTTGTATGCCTCCATTTTATTTGCTTCGATACCGATGTAAACATTTGCAACACCGATAGCCTTGGCAATAAGTCTGACGCCGGCGAGAAATCCTTCGGTACGCTCTATCATCAGTCGGTTGTCGCAATTGAGATAGGGTTCGCACTCCGCGGCATTGATAATCAGACTGTCAACGGGATCCTGGGGCTGCAGCTTGACGGCAGTGGGAAATCCCGCTCCGCCCATACCTACTATACCCGCATCCGCAATACGTTGAATAATTTGCTCCGGAGTAGGATCGACCAGCGGCGGCAATGTGAATTTGTCCTGCTTGCCGTTGGACTTGATGTGGATACAGTCTACAAGCGCACCTTGAGCATTTTTACGCTTGACAAGCTCAACCACCTCACCGCAAACAGGCGAGTGAATGTTTGCCGAAACAAAAGAGGACGCTTGCGCAATAAGTTGCCCTTCTACGACTTCATCCCCTGCGTTTACGACAGGCTGTGCAGGTTTTCCGATGTGCTGTGACAGTGAAACATAATAGTCGGTAACGGCGGGCATTTGCTCTATTGCCGCCTCCGCAGTCAACGCCTTGCTGTCCGGCACATGAAAACCACCTCTGAAAGTTTTCATATTTTGCTCCTTTTTTGGATTTTGGCACACTTAGCACCATACCTAATAAGTATACCACAAGGTAGTTTAGTTGTAAATAAATATAAATAAATTATAAGTGAAGTTTTTGCGCAAGCATAATGCAAAGAGGCTTTTAGACGCACTGCAATTGAAAAAGCACAGGATCAACTCACGCCAAAGGGGATAAACAAATAGAAAATAAGCCATCTTGTCGCATAGACAAGACAGCTTATTGACAAATTAAGCAGTATCAAATATATAAAACGATATCTATCGACAAATTTTACCGGCAAAGCTTAACGAGCTTTATACAAATTTTTACCAATCTTCCCGATCGGAGAGCTTGATGTCCGTATAAAATTCCTTGTACTTTTCTTTAAATTTTTCCGCATCGGGACGTTTGTCCTCCGCTACGGCATCGTCGAAATCCATACCGTCGTCGTCTGCCAGCTCACTTTGACGCATAAGCTCGTACATAGTGCTGTTTTTCATAACTAGTTAGCCTCGGAAGAATCGGAGGACGAAGAGGGTTGTTCGGCGGTCTGTTGAGCAGACGCGTCTGCCTGACTTTCGGGTGCGGCAGGTGCTTCGGTTCCCGCCGTTGCGAAAACAGGCACGTTTTTGCGTCGACGGCGAAGATTTTCGGGAGAGATCTCGCCCGCACGGGACAGTGCCCACTTGGTAAGAACAGGTCCTACAAGCTCGTAAATAAGCACCGCGCACATTGTGATAGTTACGATGTTGGCGCCCACATGGTTTAGCAGCTCGGCTGCAGTCGCATTGCCGTTAGCAATCGCAGCGGCGGCTTCCTTTGCAAACTCTGTTTTGCACATTGTTGCCATACCTATTGCCACGCCCGCCTGCGGAAACAGTGTGATACCGAGATAGTTGCGAACATTTTTGTCGCTCTTGGTGACCGCGGCTCCCGCCATGGTACCAAAGTACTTGCCAACACAACGCAAAACAACGTAGGCGAGGATACAAACTATCAACCAGGTGTTTTCGGCGAACATCATCACGTCCAGCTCGGCGCCGGAAAGGATGAAGAACAACATGAGCACAGCAGGAGTCCAACGATCGGTACCCTCCATCATTACGCCCGCTTCCTTACGCAGATTGACAAATGTTGCTCCCGCCATCATGCACACAAGCAGATCGGAAAGAGCAAAGGGTACCCAACCCTTTTCCTCGAATAATTCGAACAGCTGACAAATGCCGAGGGACAAAAACACGCATATTATGGTGGCTATAGTTCTGTTGTCGCGTGATTTGAAAAAGCGCGGCACAACGGAAAGCAAAGCGCCTACTCCCAAACCGATCACAAGCGAACAAACAATCTCGAGAATTGGCCACACTACGATATCCAAAGCGGAAATATCGCCGCCGATACCCGCCGCGCTGTTGGCAAGAGAAATGGCGATAGAATTGGAAATGGCAAATACTATCAAGCCGACGGCGTCGTCCAATGCCACAACGGGCAACAACGTGCCCGTGACAATTCCTTTTGCCTTGTACTGCCGCACTACCATCAGCGTAGCCGCGGGAGCCGTTGCCGTAGCAATTGCCCCGAGGATCAACGCCTCGTAAGACGTCATCACATTGGGCAGTGCAAAGCTGAGAGCATACAGTCCCAAATCAACGCACAGAGTTGCCGACAGTGCCTGGAAAAACGTTATTGTAATAGCGCTCTTTCCTATCTCTCTGATGTGTGAAAGCTTGAATTCAACGCCTATGCTGAACCCTATAAAACCCAGCGCAACCGTACTTACGATCTGCAGTCCGCCGCCGGAGCTCGGCAGAACATCTTCGCCGATGAGTCCCAACGCGTGAGGTCCGATGATAAGCCCCATGATAAGATAGCCCGTAACGTTGGGCAGCCCGATGATCTTCATCAAGCGCGTTGAAAGCAAACCGCATATCAAAGCTATCGCAATTGCAAGCAGGCTGCCTATGTAGCCGCTCGGAATGAGCGGAGCCGCAGCAAGCATTCCTTCAAATAACGTCGAAGTCATTGTTATCCTCTTTTCGGAGCAGGTACCAATACCATGCCGCTCCATGCAAAATTTATGTGAGGCAAGCACGGATGTACTGCCTCACAAGCCTTGTATATTTTAGTACTTTTAACGGAAAATTGTCAAATGAATTTACAAAACTTTGCGCATAATCATTCCGATTGATTGATTCCGGAGCTAATCAGCGCGCCGCGTACTGCATTTTCCAGGGCGGAAAGGTCGCCGTTGTTGAAAATGGTATTTGTTGCCGAAGTGCATTTCTTTTGCCATGACAATGTGACAGAAACGCTTTGAGCCGTCACTCCGTCACGTTTTTGTACACGCTCCACAAGCTTTTCTCTATCGCTCACTACACACCAAATTTCATTCCAAGGAAAATCGAATGCGTCTAAGACGGGAATCTCGACAAACAGAACATCGCTGCTTTGCTCGGCAAGCTCCACAAGACGCGCACGCACTTTGTCGAAAAACAGCATTTGATACTTGTCAAGCAGTTTAGGGTCGGCAAAAACGCGTTCGCGAATAAGCGGACGATTAAGCTTGCCGTTGACTACATACCCATCGCCCAACAGCGCCGCCGCCTGCCGCACAACCTCCGGCTCGTCGGCTATTTGACGCGCAAGCCGGTCGCAATCCACGGTTTTGTAACCCCATTGCCGCAAAATGGCGGCAACTTGGCTTTTACCGCTTCCTATATATCCACATATCGCAATTACTTTAGGCGTCATAAAGAGTTGTTCCTTCTTCAGTTTCTACGGTAAGCGGACAGGCAAGTCGGACTGCCGTTTCCATTTGTTCCTTGACAATTTGTTTGACCGTCTCCGCCTCTTCGGGATAACAATCCACAATAAGCTCGTCATGTATTTGCAAAACTATCTTGCTTTTGAGATTTGCCTGCTTCATTGCTTCGTCCACTTTGAGCATGGCTATTTTCATTATATCGGCGGCACTGCCCTGCAGCGGCATGTTCATAGCGGCGCGTTCGCCAAAAGAGCGAACATTGTAATTGCCGCTTTTGAGTTCGGGAATTTGTCTGCTGCGCCCTGTCAAGGTTGTGACATAACCGTTCTTTTTTGCCTGTTCGACACAGTCGTCGAGATATGTTTTGATAGCGGGAAAGCGCTTGAAATACAGATCAATATATTCGTGTGCCTTACGAACGCTCAGATGAACGTTTTGACTGAGTCCGAAGTCGGAAATACCGTAGATTATACCGAAATTTACCGCCTTTGCCATACGGCGCATGTCGTGATTTACCATTTCGGGAGGAATGCCCAACAGCTCGGACGCAACGCGCAAATGAATATCCTCTCCCTTGCGGAAACAGTCCAACAAATTTTCATCCTTACTGAATGCGGCGATAAGTCTCAGCTCTATCTGTGAGTAGTCGGCACCTACAAACGTGCCGTATTTGGATACAAACAAACGTCGTATCTCTTTGCCCATTTCGTTGCGAACGGGGATGTTTTGCAAATTGGGATCGCTGCTGCTGAGACGTCCCGTCGATGTCAGCGTCTGGTTGAAGGTTGTGTGAACCAAGCCGTTTTTGATGAGCGGACGCAAGCCGTCCACATAGGTAAACAACAGCTTGGAGGTCTGGCGGTATGAAAGTATTTTTGCCACTATCGGATGCAAATCGACGAGCTTGTCCAACACGTCGTTACCGGTAGAATATCCGCGTTGATTTTTTTTACCATGGGGAAGTCCCAGCTTGTCAAACAATATTTTTTGCAGCTGCTTAGGACTGTTGATGTTAAAGGTTTCACCCGCGAGTTTGTATATTTCATCGGTGACTTCATCCAACTGCGCATGCAGCTCCGCAGACATTTTGTCCAAAAGTTCTACATCCACCTTGACGCCTTCGGTTTCCATACGGTACAGCAGGTCGGAAAGAGGAAGCTCCACGTCGTAGTAGAGTTTTTTCAAACCTTGCTGCTCTAACTGCCGATTCAGCTGGCTTCCGAGAGCAAAAATTGCCGCGCCGAGCGCCTCATAGCCGAAAGCCGCCGCAAGACTGCTCACATCTTTGTAGGCTCGGTACTCCACCAAATATTGCATCAAACAAACATCATATCTCACGGCATTGAGCTGTATATCATGCTGAGAGAGTAAATGACGCAGCGACTTGCCGTCGTATACTGCCTTTGGCACATCGCTTTGCAGCAACGGCTTGAGCTCTTCCCACACGACGTCTCCCGTCAGCTCGTCCAAAAAGCTGTCCGACGGAATAACCATATACTGCGCCGCTTCGCTAACCGAAATAAAAATATTGACGCCGTCAAAATGAAACGCAAAGTAATCTGTATCCCTGCACCCTGCGACAACATCTTTGAGTTGAGCCAACGTCGTTACATGCACGGTTTCTACCGTTACCGATGAAACGGATTCGTTGCTGACAAAATTCAGACGGCTTACTATGGTTCGGAATTGCAGCTGTTCCATTATTCGCTTTGCTTCAGTGTCGTAGATAGGAAGATTTGCCGAATTGAGATCGTAGCTTATGTCGGCATTTGTAACGATCGTAGCCAGCTGTCTGCTGACGTATGCCATTTCACGTCCTTCCACAAGCTTATCACGCAGAGCGCCTTTTTCCTCTTCAACATGGGCAAAAAGCGTGTCGATATCGCCGTACTTGTCCAACAATATCATTGCCGTCTTTTCCCCAACGCCTTTGACTCCCGGAATATTGTCCGACGTGTCTCCTCGCAGCGCCTTGTACTCTATCACCTGCGATGGAGTCAGATTGTAATGACTTTTGAGTGTGTCGAGATCAACCGCCTCCACTTCCGTTACACCCTTTATTGTAAGCAGTACGGTGGTTTTGTCACTGACAAGCTGAAGCATATCCCGATCGCCGGAAACAATGTAGCTGTCGCCGTCAAACGAATGGGAAATAGTTCCGATGATGTCGTCCGCCTCCACCCCCGGCGCCTCTACAATCTGCACATGCATTGCAGAGAGAAGCTCGTGCAAGATCGGCATCTGCGCCGCCAAGTCGTCCGGCATTCCGTGACGGTTTGCCTTGTAGTCGGGGTAAATATCCTTACGGAAATTGTGTCCGCGCTCATCGAATGCCACAATCAGCTTATCGGGTGAGAGATCGGCAAGAACTTTAAGCAAAATGTTTGTAAAACCGTACACCGCATTTACGTTGCGCCCCGAGCTGTCAGTCAGAGTTCTTTGAAGTGCAAAATATGCGCGGTTAAGAATACTGTTGCCGTCGATTAGCAGTAACTTTTGTTTGGACATGTTTCACCTTTTACGGCATATCGCCGCAATTATCGTTAATTATATTGTACACTAATTTGTTTTTTTTTACAAGCGGACTCTGCCAAAAAGAAAAGTCGAGAAAATCTCGACTTGTATCTATTTTGCTTTTTCCAAAATGGGCTTAAGGTATTCGCCTGTGTATCCGACAGGATTTGAGGAAATCTCTTCGGGTGTGCCTGTTGCCACAACAGTACCGCCGCCGTCGCCGCCCTCGGGACCAAGATCCACGATATAGTCTGCCACCTTTACCACATCCAAGTTGTGTTCGATGACTATTACCGTGTTGCCGCCTGCAACCAACCTCTGCAATATGCTGATGAGCTTTGCCACATCATGCGAGTGCAGTCCCGTTGTTGGTTCGTCCAATATATACAACGTTTTGCCTGTGCTGCGCTTACTGAGCTCCGTTGCGAGCTTGACGCGCTGTGCCTCGCCGCCGGACAGCGTTGTTGCGGGCTGACCCAGTTTCATGTAGCCCAAACCAACATCATAGAGCGTTTGTATTTTGTTTTTTATCGAGGTGATGTTCTCGAAAAAATGCACAGCTTCCTCTATCGTCATATCCAACACGTCCGCTATCGACTTGCCCTTGTACTTTACGGCAAGCGTTTCACGGTTGTAACGCGCGCCGTGACATACCTCGCAGGGAACGTAGACGTCGGGCAAGAAATTCATGGAAATGCGCAGTATGCCGTCGCCGTCGCAATGATCGCAGCGCCCGCCCTTGACATTGAAACTGAATCTACCGCTGCCGTAACCGCGTTCCTTGGCATCTGGCGTGGCGGCGAACAAATCGCGTATCATGGTGAATACGCCCGTATATGTTGCGGGATTGCTGCGCGGAGTTCGACCTATTGCGCTTTGATCGATAGAAATGACCTTGTCGAGGTACTCCAAGCCTTCGATACCGTCGCAAAACACGTCGCTGCGGCGGGCTCGATTGAGACGTTGTTCCAAATAGGGCAGCAGTACTTCGTTTACAAGACTGCTTTTGCCGCTGCCAGATACGCCCGTCACAAGATTGAGACAACCCAACTTGAAGCTGACGTCGATATGCTTGAGGTTATTCTTGCAGGCGCCCTTGACGGTAAGCAAATGTCCGTTGCCATTGCGCCTCTCGGATGGAACGGGGATAGACAGCTCGCCGCTGAGATATTTGCCGGTGATGGAGTCCTTGCATTTGATAAGCTCGGGTACCGTGCCCGCAAAGACAATTTCACCACCGTGCACACCCGCGCTGGGACCGACGTCCACGACAAAGTCGGCGGAACGAATCGTATCCTCATCGTGCTCCACCACAATAAGAGTATTGCCCAGATCGCGCAAATGCGTGAGGGTGGCTATAAGCTTGCTGTTGTCCCGTTGATGAAGCCCTATCGAAGGCTCGTCGAGAATGTACAGTACGCCGGTAAGTCCGCTGCCTATCTGCGTGGCAAGACGAATACGCTGCGCTTCACCGCCGGATAGCGTGCCCGCGCTTCGATTCAACGTCAAATAACCCAATCCCACATCCACAAGAAACTTGAGACGCGCATTTATTTCACGCAAAACCATGTAAGCAATTTTTGCCTTGGTTTCGTCCAACTCAAGATTACTGAAAAACTCCAGCGCTTTGGTGATGGATAACTCGCCCACCTCCCAAATGTTGAGTCCGCCCACTTTTACGGCGAGAATTTCTTCCTTGAGTCTTTTGCCGTGACAGTGATGACATGGCTTGTCCACCATAAATTTTTCATACTCCTGACGAGTCCAATCGCTCTTGCACTCATTGTGGCGTCGCGTCATCATAGGAATGATACCTTCCCACGAAGCGTTGAAAGCGCGACCGTCTTTGAGACGGCATACAAGCTGCTCAACGCCGTTGCCGTACATTATCGTATCGTATGCGGATTTTGGCAAGTCCCGCACAGGAACGTCACAACTGAAACCGTGCTTTTCCGCAAGAGCTTCAAAAAGCGTACGCATCCAGCTGGCAGCGCCGAGATTGAAGCCCAGCAGCCTAACCGCGCCGCCGTGCAGCGATTTACTGTCGTCCGGTATTATCAGATTTTCGTCAAACTCCTGCTTGAAGCCCAAGCCCAGACATTCGGGACAAGCTCCGAATGGACTGTTAAAGGAGAAGGAACGCGGCTCCAGCTCCTCGATCGTAAAACCGCACTCAGGACAGGCGAATTTGTCCGAATAGGTGGTTTCCTTGCCGTTTGCGACTACTACCACCAAACCGTCGGCAAGTTTCAGCGCCGTTTCAATACTGTCGGATAGACGCGTGTTCATTTCCGGTTTGACAGTTAGACGATCTACGATCACGCTGATGTTGTGTTTGACGTTTTTTTCCAGCTTGATCTCCTCGTCCAACGTATATGTGTTGCCGTCAACGTTGACGCGCAAATAACCTTGATGCTTGAGTTGATCAAACAATTTGGCGTACTCACCCTTACGACCGCGCACTACAGGCGCCATGATCATCAGCTTGGTACCCTCACCGAGTGAGGCAACCCTGTCACATATCTGGTCAACGGTCGTTTTTGAAATAGGTAAGCCGCAATGCGGACAGTATGCAACGCCTATGCGCGCGAATAGCAGACGCAAATAATCGTAAATCTCCGTAACGGTGCCGACAGTCGAACGAGGATTGCTGGAGGTTGTCTTTTGATCTATGGATATTGCAGGGGACAGTCCTTCGATACTTTCCACATCCGGTTTGTCCATCTGCCCGAGAAATTGACGTGCGTAGCTGCTGAGGCTCTCCACATATCGGCGCTGCCCCTCGGCAAAAATGGTGTCGAAAGCGAGCGACGACTTGCCGCTGCCCGACAAACCGGTAAACACCACCAATTTGTCCCGCGGAATGGTGAGACTTACGCTCTTTAAGTTGTTTTCTTTGGCATTTTTTATTACTATATCTTTCATGGGTCTGCCGTTGCGCATAACATTAGTATGCGCGGAATAAATATTTTTTGTTTTTTTTAGAGATTTGCCTGCACAGCCCTTCGCCAGCTTTTTTAAACAAGCTTGTAAAACCGCGTGCAATGATCAACCTCGGACAAGCTGCAAGGCACCTACCCGTTCTATTTCCAATTTGGTGATGCCGCGAACGTAGCCGATAGATAGGTAAAGGCGGTTGCTGACGGGATTGGTCTTGTCTACGTGCAGATAGGGAGTGTTTCCGCCTTTGAGTATTTCCTCGGTAAAGGAAGTCACCGTTTGGCGCGCAAATCCCCTGTTACGGTACTCGGGCAATGTGTACACTCCGTGGATACGAGTCAATCCGTTGCCTTCAACATTCACGGCGGCAACAGATACAACCTTGCCCTCTTGCTTTACACACCGATAAGAGGCAATATCGGAGCGCACTCTATCGAAAATCTCCCGCGGGCTTGTGTTTTTGTGCGTTATTTCACTCGTAAAACACGACCAAAGACGTGCGACCTGTTCGGCGTCATCTATTGTTGCGCACACCACGTCACTCACATTGCAGGGTACAACGGAGCTGCAGGTCATCACGTCCATGGAAAAATTTATCTTGTGACTGCCGCCGACAAGATTTTCGTATTCCTTCCAAAAGGCAAGGGATACGTCTTCGGCGCCAAGCGTGCGATCAAACTTCAAGCTGTTTTCCACCGTTGCTTTTGCAAGCTCTTCGGCGCATATCGCACTACCGAAAAGCACAGCAGGGTAGCTGCCGACGTGTACGCACAGCAATAAATCGCCGTCCGCTTCCACTTTAACAGCGAAGTTTGTACTGTCGCAGCGGTAGATACCTAGGGCGTTCTCCTCAAAAAAAGTCGTTTCAAAAGGATGCTCTCGCAGTATTCCGATATTTTCGTGCAAAAAATCTGCGCCGTTTTCGTAAAATTTTATCATAAAGTATTGACCGTTGTCAGCAATTAGATTGTACCAGTACCGTCACATATATTATTGTGCGATCCAAGAGCAAATTTGAGGCAATGTAGATGCGCGCTCATTTACATGTATTTTCAATCGGACAAAAAGAGAATGGGTGCGAGACGCTTGTATAATCAACTTACCGACGTTTATTTTTCTGTTTTTTTGCCTTTTCCAGCTTTTTCGTCAACTGCGTCACTTGCTCGCGCAGTATTATTGCCTTTTCGAAATCCAGTCTATTGGCTGCGGTTTTCATACGGGCGGTAACATTGTCGATTTCGCGTTCCAGATCCTTGATAGACATTGTATCGTCGCCCTTCTGAGTGATTTCAAGGGTGTTTTCCACCTCGTGCTCGATGGTTTTGGGAATGATATTGTGCACGACATTAAAATCATTTTGCACCGTCCTGCGTCGATTGGTTTCGCCTATCGCACGCTTCATACTGTCGGTGACAACATCCGCATACATTATTACGCGTCCCTCGGCATTGCGCGCGGCACGTCCTATTGTCTGAATGAGCGCGGTGTCGCTGCGCAGGAACCCTTCCTTGTCCGCATCGAGGATTGCCACCAGCTTGACCTGAGGCATATCCAATCCTTCGCGTAAAAGGTTGATGCCTACCAATACATCAAATTCGCCTTTTTTGAGTCCGCCTACTATTTCAACACGCTCAAGAGTATCTATTTCACTGTGCATGTATCTGACACGCACATCCTGCTTTGCAAGAAAATCGGTGAGACTTTCCGCCATACGTTTTGTAAGAGTGGTAATAAGCACTCTGCCGCCTGACATCACCACCTTGTGGATCTCTCCCAACAGGTCGTCTATCTGTCCTTCTACAGGACGCACTTCGACGGAGGGATCCAACAAACCGGTGGGACGAATGAGCTGCTCCACCACGTTGTCCGCACGGTTAAGCTCGTACTCGGCGGGTGTTGCCGATACGCAAATAAGCTGTCCGAGACGGCTGTCAAACTCTTCAAACGTCAAAGGACGGTTGTCGTATGCCGATTTGAGCCGAAATCCGTACCCTACCAGATTAACCTTTCGCGCACGGTCTCCGTTGTACATACCGCGTATTTGAGGAATCGTCATGTGGCTTTCGTCGATGAAGGTGATGAAATCGTCGGGAAAATAATCCAAAAGAGTATATGGCGGCTGCCCCGGACTACGTCCGTCAAAATAGCGAGAATAGTTTTCAATGCCGCTGCAATAGCCCATTTCCTGCATCATTTCCATATCGTAACCGACGCGCTGTTTGAGACGCTGCCCTTCCACGACCTTGTTGACGTCTAAAAAATCCTGCACCTCGATCTCCATGTCCTCTTTGATTTCGTGAAGGGCTTTTTCCATTGTTATGCCTTCCACCACGTATTGGCTGGCAGGAAAAATGATAGTATGCAGCAAGTTTGCCACGGTGTTGCCCGTCAGTGCGTCGATTTCCTGAAGCTTTTCCACCTCGTCACCCCAAAATTGCACACGTACCGCATGGTCGGAATAACTCGCTGGATAAATCTCCAGCGTATCGCCGCGCACCCGAAAGGTACCGCGATGAAAATCCATGTCGTTGCGCGTGTACTGAATGGAAATAAGTTTTTTAATCACCGCCTCGCGACTGACCTCGTCGCCTGGACGCAGACTTAAACTGAGCTTGTAGTACTCTCCCGGTGCACCCAAACCGTAAATGCAGCTAACGGAGGCAACTACTATCGTGTCACGACGTTCAAACAAGCTGCAGGTTGCGCTGTGACGCAAACGGTCGATCTCATCATTGATGTCTATTTCCTTTTCAATGTATAGGTCGCGCGAAGGAATGTAGCTCTCCGGCATATAGTAGTCGTAATAGGAGACAAAAAACTCTACTCTGTTTTCCGGAAAGAACTCTCTGAATTCATTACAAAGCTGCGCCGCAAGCGTTTTGTTGTGACATATAACAAGAGCGGGACGCTGGACGTTGACAATAACGTTTGCCATTGTAAACGTTTTGCCGCTGCCCGTAACGCCCCTGAGCACCTGAGTCGCAAGCCCGTCTTTTATGCCCTGCGTAAGCTCTGCTATCGCTTGCGGCTGATCTCCGCAGGGTTGAAATTTGGAGTGAAGCTTAAATTCCATATTAATCTATTTGTAGAACATTTGTTTGTATATATTGTAAAAGTTTTACGCGATTTTGTCAACAACATTGATACGGTAAATTTCGTAAAGCCCCTTCAGCGAAAGCTCACGATCTATATGATCGAAAAGCGGTTCCACATCGGCAATTAGATTTGCCATGCCGCCGGTGGCAATAATTTGTGCCTTATTGAGTCCTGTTTCCGTCTTGATACGCTCAATAATGTATTTGACCTGTCCAACAGCGCCGTAAATAACTCCGCTTTGTATTGCCTTACGGGTGGACTGCGCCGTGACTTTTGACGGCGTTTCCAATTCGACGCTGGGCAGTCGAGCCGTGCAGTGCGAAAGAGAATCAATCGTCGCTTTCAGTCCAAGCGTAATGGCACCTCCGAGAAATTCGCGCTTGTCGTTTACGACGTTGAAGGTAGTTGCAGTGCCGAAATCAACTAAAATAAAGGGGGTTCCGTACTGTTTCGCCGCAGCGACACAGGTAATTATGCGATCGCTGCCCAACTCCCTTGGAAATTCGTAGCGAATGGCAAGCCCTGTCTTGACCCCGACTCCCACCACTAACGGTTTGACGCCGAAAACATACTGAATTACATTTGTAAATGTATAGTCTAACTGCGGAATCACAGACGAGAGTATTGCACCGTTGACGGAATGTACGTCGATGCTGTTGTACGTGAGCAATTGCAGCAGCAATGCAACATATTCGTCGGACGTGCGCTTGACGTCGGTGCTCATCTTGAACGAATTGCACAGCTTGCCGCTATTGTCGAACAAGCCTATTTTTGTATTAGTGTTGCCAATGTCTATTGTAATTATCATCATTTTGTCCGAATGTTGTCTGTCCGACAAGCTCGACGCTCCTTTTTTATTTGTTGCTTTATTTTAGTGTTTCAGCAAATGACAAGCCGTTGTTTTTCGAAGATTGTGAAAAACAGCGCATGCCGCCGACTCGATTTATTTATTACCTAAAATCACGTCCGAAAAGATATTAAGTCATTCGACGTTGGTTCCGCCGCCGGCGTCGGAATTCGTTTCATTTGCCGTTGTAAGCTTCCAATTGTCGCCGTCAATGCCAAGCTTAAGCCCGCGGCGTACTCCAAGTACAACCCATGGAGCAATCAAAAGCGATGTCAGATACTCGGGCAAAATATTGATGAATACCAATCCCTTGATTGCCGCGACAAAGCCGCTGCCGCCCTCGGAAAGATAGCTGAAGGGAAGCAGGAAAAACACCGTATTGGATACCAAGCCCACCGCTATAGCCAGCATCATTGCCGTAATTTGTGCGACGCGGCGCCGTTTAACGCGTTTGACGGCAAGCAACAGCAGCCTGTACGCACCGAAACACATCACGCCGGCAATTATACGTGGAATTACATACACCAACGGCTTGTAGTACCACATAA
>CANRHP010000011.1 GCA_947630455.1 uncultured Clostridia bacterium | reverse complement strand
CCCCGGAGATGCCGAGGATAGGGGAGACCTCGGCGAAAGTCTACAACAATTCGCGCGTGCGTTCACGCGCAACTCCCAAGTCCGACTGCGGCGGCGCGTTAGCGCATAGGATAAGGGTATATGCAGCATAAAAAGAAATCGACTTTCGCCGAGGAAGTCGATTCCCTAAATGTCCTTTACCTAATCGTCGATTGCGCATGCGTTGCGCAGCAGCAAGCAATCGACCGCCGCACGTGTGGTCGGATAAATATCAATATGCTCTTGCAACAATAGCTACCGTGAGATCATTGCCTTTGTTGCCGCAGCAGGTGCAAACATTTTGGAACGGTTCTTCGTCCAACATTACGCGCACGGTTGCCTGAAAACGCTCTTTAAAGGCAGCTTCACAAGCAGGATCCTTGTCCCACACCACTTTTGCAAAGCATTTGCTGTCCAAAATCTCGCCCAGTTCATCCATATTGTGAGCAAGCTTTACGTGGCTGTCGCGAAATGCAAGCGATTTGTTGTACATGTTGATTTGTATTTCGTCCAGCAGCGCCGCCGAATGATCTGCTATTGTGTCGAGCGGCAGAGTGAATTTCTCCAAGGTGTCGCGACGAGAGCATGTTGCCACGCCGTTTTCGATGTCGCGCGGTCCTACCTCCACGCGCAGGGGCACGCCCTTCATTTCCCACTCGTTGAATTTCCAACCGGGCGATTGATCGCGCGTATCAAGCTCGACGCGCAGACCTTTTGCTTTGAGGGACTCCGCAACTTGAGCGGCTTTTTCCAAAACCCCCTCCTTGTGAGCCGCAACGGGAATAACCACAACCTGAACGGGAGCCACTCTCGGCGGCAATACAAGTCCGCGTTGATCGCCATGTGCCATGATCAGTCCGCCGATAAGACGCGTTGTCACGCCCCAGCTGGATTGCCACACATATTTGTGGGTTCCGTCCTTATCCAAAAACTGAATGTCATAGGCGCGGCTGAACTTTTGCCCGAAGTGGTGAGTTGTGCCTGCTTGCAAACTTTTACCGTCCAACATCATGGCTTCCATACCGAATGTTGCTTCGGCACCGGCAAATTTTTCCTTTTCGCTCTTTTGACCGATAAATGTGGGCATGGCAAGTACATCACGAGCAAAATCCCTGTAGAGATACAACATGTCGATGGTTTCCTTCAACGACTCGTCTCGCGTGGCGTGCACGGTATGACCCTCCTGCCACAAAAATTCCGACGTGCGCAAAAAGGGGCGGGTGGTCTTTTCCCACCGAACAACGTTTGCCCATTGGTTCAGCTTGAGGGGCAGATCGCGATAGCTGTTGATCCACTTGGAATACATGCTGCAAATGATCGTTTCGCTTGTGGGACGCACCACCAGCGGTTCGGCGAGCTGTTCACCGCCGGCAACGTTGACAACTGCCACTTCCGGTGCAAAACCCTCTACGTGCTCCGCTTCCTTGTTGAGCAGACTCATAGGAATCAGCATAGGAAAATAGGCGTTTTGGTGTCCCGTTGCTTTGATGCGAGCGTCCAATTCGCGTTGAATATTTTCCCAAATGGCGTAGCCGTAAGGGCGAATTACCATAGTGCCCTTGACGGGACCGTAATCAACAAGCTGTGTTTTGATCACAACATCGGTGTACCACTGCGTAAAATCCGTATTGATGTCGGCTATTTCCTTTACAAATTGTTTATCTGCCATATATTTACTCCTGACAATGAGGCAATGCCTCAAATCAACTTATTATAAAACGATTTTCATTTGCTTTTTGGGCAAATATCATTTGATAGTATAGTTCAGTAATTGTATTTTGTCAAACGCTTTAGTCTTTTTGTCCGTTCCCGGCAGAGTCATCGGATGCATTTTCTTGCGGCGTCAAGCGCAGTCTTGCTTTGTTATTGATACGCACAAGCGGCAAGAAAACGACGGCAAAAAGTACTGCGTTACAGACTGTCTGAGTAGCATAAAAGCTTATGCCCGCGGTATACATCACTGCAAAACGGGAAAATAGCTCGCCGGTATCCACAAAAAAGCCACCGCCGCTGTAGCCCACAAACACGTCGATAAAGGACGTAAGCACGCCGAACAGCACTGTCAACACTACGGCGACAATATCGGCAATCACGATCCGTACAGCATTGCGGCGCACCTTGAGTTTACCAAGCAGCCAAAAACACAATCCCGCCGTGTTCCAATGAATTAGGTAGGAAATTATCCAGGTATTTACACCCCATATAGCCATATCCACGACAATAAAGACGTTTACCGCTGGAAAAACGACAACCGGTCCCCACACGTATGCACACACGGCGACAAGCAAAGTAACCACTTCGACATTGGGCAGCGCCGAAAACGCCTCTTTCCCGCCCACCAACAGCGCGGCATACATTGCGGAAACGGCAATCAACGCCGCATTGTATCTGATTTTTCCACGTCTATTCACTTTTTCAATAGGACGCGATCTCAAAATATATGATCGCTCCTGCCTCCGCAGTCATATCGGAAATGCCCACCTGCGACTCTGTAAGCGTCACTTTGCCGACCATATAGCTTTTGACGCCCGCCCAAACGCCCTTATCCTTGGCGACGCTTGTCAACACATTTATATATTCTTTTTTGCTCACATCGGGCTTCAATGAGCCCAAGCTGTTGATATACTTGCCATGTTCGCTGTCCGTCCAATCCACAGAGAGACTTGCTTCCTCTATCAAATATTGGATTACGTCCTCTCCCGTTTTTATATCCTCACTCAACGTGACAGTATAGCTTGTATAGTCGTTGCCGCCGTTTTTGATAATGACGGCCATTTGATTTGTTTTGAGTTCGGGTAATATCAACTCGGTCAACTGCTTTGCGGCGGGCTTGTCCACGCAGGCGACCAGCGCCGTGCTGACAGCAATCAGCGCAACCGTCAATATTAGGCTTGCAATACGTTTGGTTTTCATAACGTTCTCCCGTACAATTTCTCTGTGTAAGTATAAAGTAGCGGCAAGTTTTTGTCAAATTGATTTACATTGAACATTTTAACCGCAACAATTTGTACTTGACGTGCAAAGCTAATTCGGCTTATAATTAAATTGCGGCAAACAAACGATATTTTGTCGCGAACAAAATCTTTAATTTAATACCCATGGGTTGCACGGCGAAAGTATGTGCATTAAACGGGGAACCCTGTGAGATTCAGGGACTGTTCCGCAACGGTAAGCCTTTTTTGGGACAAGCCCGAATGCCACGCCCATGGTGAGATTGAAGTCGCTGTCTCGAGAAAGGCAGTGTCAGGGGTCTCATTGTCAAAAAATGAGACCTAATTTATTAAATTGAGAGGTTGAATATGAAAAAGATCAAAACCATTGCGGCGATTTTAAGCCTGTGTATGCTGCTTGGAGTTTTTTCGGCATGTAAGCAGGGAGATCCGACTCCAAACCCCTCCCCTGTTTCCATAAAGTACACGGTGACGGTCGTCGTCGACGGCAATAAAACCGAGTCTCTTTACGAAAATGGCTCTGCCTTGACTCTTGATAACGTACAGAAAAACGGATTTGAATTTCTCGGATATTTCGACGAAGAGGGCATAAAGGCGAGTTTTCCTTATACCGTCACTCGCGATGTGACGCTTACAGCACATTTTCAGTACGGCACATTGGCAAGCAATCTTTTCGAGGCACTCAAACACTATCTGCAATCGGAACAATTTGCAAGCACGGTTGCCAACGCAAAAACCGCTGCCGCCTGGTTGCCGCTTGCCTATCTCAGATACGTAGAGGGGGATTTCTACACCGATACCAATGCCGCACTGTTCAAAAAATATATAAACATGATTGACGAATTGATTACGGATGGTGAAATAAAAGATTCGAATTGGGGTGGTTCCGCCGCGGCGGAACAAGGATGGTACGGAATTTTGGATTATCTGTACAGTTACTCCATAGCGGTAAACTCCTACAAGGAATACCTTAACGGCAAAGGATTGGTGGACACTACCGTAGATATTTACAATGAAGCCATTGCGCGCTATATTGAAAGATTGGACAAGTGGGAGTCTACCGGTACTAAAAACAGCTACGAGATTGCCGGTCAAACGGTTTATCAGGTAAATCTTGCGTCATGGTCCAACAATTGGAAATATTTTTCTTCGTCGCGTTACGACAAAATGCCTTTTTCCACTGTTACAGAGCTACTTGCCGCGGTTGCACTGGCTACAGGCAGCACCGAAGGACATCAACAATTTCTTGACGACTACTCTGTTCTTGACGGCAAATACCAAGCTATTGTTGCGGAAAAAGAACGTATTGCAACGGAGATTGAACCGCTTGATGAACAGTACAACGAATTGAGCAGCCGCTATACCGAGATTTATCGGCAATGGCGCGATATGGAGGACGGCGAAGAAAAGGAAAAAATGAAAGCGCAAGCGGATGAACTGCTTTCACAGCGCAATGCCGTTGCTAACAAACAAAACGAGGTAAAACAAACGCAGATAAAGCTGGAAAAAGACTTCGACAGCTATTTTGAAAAAATGGATTTTCTCAATCGCTTCAACGGATTTTTGCCGATTACACAGGTGGCATTCGGCATGACGGCATACAGCTACCTTGCAATAATCAATGCCAACCTTGCTTTGGATGCGGAGCTGCCATACACAGACGCGACAATACTCGGATATTACGCAAAAAACGAAAACGGCGAGTTTACCCGAACAGGAGGCACTCCCAATTGGGTAGGACCGTCGGGCAGGCCCGTCGCAGCGTCCCTCTACCGCGATCGTGAAGGCTATGACGTCAACTTCGAAAAATATCGTCAAGGCTATTTTCCGTTTACCGACGGTTGGAATCAACCTCTCGAAGAAATGATAACGCTCGATACTCTCGGTAAGTATTACAATCATGATTTAGGTACCGGCGCCAACGTAACTCCGCAATGGGGTCTGCTTACAGGTTATATGCACGGTATAGATATGGAAAATTACGTTGTGGCAAATCCCGCAAGTGAGCCTACGAAATACAATATTATTTCACTGTGGAGAGACACCCTTAAATTGGACGATAGTGGCAACTTTGTCATTGAAAACAACATAGATATGGCGGTAGCAATTGCATATCTTGCATTTATCAACGGCGTTGAAGCCCCTACTCCTTTGGGAGCTTATTCGGTCAATACCAAGGTGATAACACTATGAACCGTACAAAAAACACATTGACAACAATCGTTTTGACGGTCGTGCTGCTGCTTTTGTCATTAGCGCTTGGCGGCTGCGGCGCGTGGGGAAGGGATGCGACCTCTCCCACCCCGCACTACCACAAAGTACCGCAGGACGAAACACAGAACGAGTCTCAAAAACCGCAACTATATACGTTTGTCCTGGAGCTGCGGCTACCGACAGACAAAACGGAAATATCCGACGGCGACAGCTTCCCCCACTCGACCGTCGACGGAGAATTGATCGCGCAATGGAGTATCCCGATCTACGGCAACACAGTTTACGAATCGGTAACAAAGTACTTTGAAAACAAAGAACACAAAATTACCTTCAGATTGTCTCAGCACCGCTTTTATATGTTCCACGACTGCACTCTTGACGACGGCAGCTATTACAATCTTGAAACCTGTTACATTGCCGTTGACGGCAAATACGCGATGACAGCCAATTACCAATCACTACTCGGCAAAGACGGTGTTATCGGCACAGAGGATGATGTAAAGGTCGTAACCCTGGTATACAAGGGTTGGTTATATTAAAAGGAGATATAAATATGAATAATTTATCTTTAAATAAAACCGAACGTCTGGCAAAAACAAAAGGTTGGAAGGGTTGGATAACACTGCTTACGCTCCTGACGCTAATGTGTCTGGATCAATTTGTATTGGATATACCGTTTGCCAATATTGTTTTTCCGATTTTGATAATATGCGCCGCCTGCATGAGCGCAGCTAAAAATCTGATACTTGTTACAGTGTACTCGATATTATTTGAACTGAGCTGTGTGGCTTGGTTTCCGGTGGAGCTGCTGCGAGTTCAGTGGTGGCTGTTGGAGGTTTGGATCGGCTATATGATGCCATTTGCCATTTATAAAATGTGTAACCGCAGCCATCGCAATGTAAGCGTATTCAGTTACGCAGCTATGGCGTCCGTAGCCGAGCTGCTGTACTTTTGGGTATCTGTAGCGGCGACCGTATTGATTTGGAAGGTAAATCCTGCGGCATATATAATCTCCGATCTGCCCTACGAAATGGTCGGCTGCACAGCGACATTCGTTTGCTCACTGCCTGTCGCAGCCTGTTACAAACTCATTACGGGCGAATTGGTATTTAAACAACGGCAAAAACAAACTGCCTAAAAAAAGTTAAAATTGCAAAAAAAGGGCCTTGCAGCATTGATGTGCAAGGTCCTATTGTTTACTTGATTATTCCTCTTCAACCTTTGCTTTAAGCAGAATGGAAACCGAGGTCTGCGTTTTGTTGGGATCGGCAGGATCGAATTTGGCAATTGTGAGCGTTCCGCTCGTAGTTGTCGTGATGATGAAGTGAATCGTTTCTCCGCCGCTTGTGTAGTCCACAAAGTCGGGAGCTGCCCAACCCGCTGCGCTTGCCAAGTTCTTTGCATACGGCGTGCCTGCTTCTTGATTTCTTTCCGTCAACGAAAGAGTGTACTTGACGCTGTCCTTTGTGTAATACAGGGTGTCACCCACAATGCGATCCACTGTAATGGCGTTTTTATTGGCCGCGGGCACAAGCACCGTTTCGGGATTGCTGCCGTCCACTTCGGTGAGAATATACACTCCGTAGAAAGAGCTGTCTTTGACGGGGTTGGTGTACACCATTTTGCCGTCTTTCCATGCTCTTACACTGCTATCCGTTGTGTTGAAAGCCGTGCCGCCTTTGTTTTGAGACTCTGCCCAATAAATCTTTTGGTCGGAAGCAGCTTGAGTCTTAGTGTAGTACACCTGACCGCAGTTGACGGAATTGATAGTATAAGTAACACCATCGGAGCTTGTATCGGGAGCTTCAATATGCTTGTGATCGCCGTCGCCGTGCACCTTTGCAGTACCGTTGGACACTACCACGTCATACTTGTCGGAACCGAAACCAAGCTTACAAATATTGTACATTTTGTCTATAAAGAACACGCACTGTCCGCTTTCGCTCAAATCCCAGGTTATGCTGCTGTAGCTGTTGTCGATATCCTCAGCCTCATCCGTGCCGTTGATTGTTACTTCGGTACTGACACCGCCCTTTACATCCAGTCTGTACAGCTTGCTGTCCATTGAATAGGTTGCATAGAGCTTGCCGTCGATTTCCTTATAAGCAATTTGCACACTGCTGCCGGTAAACACAAAATGGCGCTGCATATCGCCTCCGCCCAAATCGAAGCTGGTGAGAACAAGCTGACTTGTGAGCGCGTCTCCACCGGGCGTCAATTCGTCATTGGGAGTGGTAACATACAGTCTGTTGCCAAAAATAAACAGTCCGTTCAGTTCAGCGAGATTTGAGTCGGAAACCGCATTGTAAAAGAACTTGGGCACAACCGTTTCCGCATGGTCACGAATGTACTGCTCACTTTCTTCCGTCTTTTGTGAAGAGGTCTTGTTAGACTCATCCTGAATTTCAAACAAGCCCTGCAAATCGGCAAGCTTAATGCGAACGACCGAACCGATACGCGGGGTATCCTTAACTTCGTCACTGTAAGTGTTGACCGAAGCCGTAGCGCTTGTGTAGCCATTGATATAGTACAGCCATTCGCCGTACTTCACTGCAATACCGCCGTTACCCTCAACCTGACCTGCCGCGGGGATACTGACAGGTGTAAAAGCGCTTTCGGTGCATGCTGCCAGAACAACCGTCGCGCAGAGCAAAAGCGCAACGACAAGTATAAGTGATTTTTTCACTGTTGTGTTTTTCATTACACTACTCCTTAGGTAGATAGTACATACGAGATAGATTATAGTACAAAAACACAAAAATTGCAACAATTTTGCACCACTCTGTTGGAGATGACGCACAATAAAATATAAAATAATTTACACCAAACCGTTAATAGCCGAAATCTGCCCTGTTTGAGCATCTTGAAACAACATCCAAAAAGCTGTGGGAACATTGTCAACGTAGACAAAATCCTTATCCGAAATCCCGTCGCGTTCCGCAGGCAAACCGTAACATATATAACGTATGCGCCCCTCCTTCTGCAAAACGCCCAGTACAAAATAACGTTCGCTCTTGGGAAAGTCGATACGTACAAAAAAGCACTCACGGTATTTGCGGATAAGAGGGTAGTAAGGAGGAAACTGCACAAATACACGGCTTATCTCATTTTTTACACTCTCATAGTAATCCGATCGCCCTCCGGAGGCATAAAAACGCTCAAAGGCGTCACTGTAGTCGGCGACGCTTTTATAACGGCTGTCCGCAGCCACTTTGAGATGCTCCACATCCACCTTGCCGTAGTAGTTGTCGGTAGACGCAACAAACTGCTCGTAGGCACTGCTGTCATCGGGAAGAATGCGGCATAGCGCGTCCATTTGACGGTAGAGACTGTCGCATGCGCTGTCCCCCGTGTGTGCACGCGCCGCCTCAAAACACTTGTCCTCACGTTTGACGAGCAGACAGCTGACATTGTCCAAGCTTTGCTGCGGCAGGCTGAAAACGCAGTTGTTGAGAGTGTTCAATTGCCGTGATACGGGTATTCGATTAAAGGATAAAAGAAGCCACCACTCCCCCAACATCCTGATATCGGCATTTGTGACAAAAACGGTTACGTCTGTATTGTCCGTTCCGTTGTTAACCAACTTGACAAGCCCGCACAGTTCTTTGCCGCGTTCGGCAAATCGCGCGTTGGATTGTTGCAATATCAATATTCGCTTGCAGTACATTGCGGGCCCTCCTTGCCTTCATCCTCCATTGTACCTTTCTCAAAAGACAAAAAAGCGCAAATTCGGTCGAATTTGCGCTTAAAATGACTAAATATCCACAGCTATATTATTTGCACCAATATCAAAAGCTCTATGAATATGTTGAAAAAATATCACAGCATTCTGTCGTCGTGCCGTAGACAATCTGACATACAACTAACGGTTGCCTATATTTTTTTTCTTATAACCGTTTTGTAGTTGGATTCGGAAAGCTCTTCAAACTTGATTCTTGCACTGATACGATTCAAAATCGCCTTCGTTGCCATATCCATAGCACTGCCGTCGGTGTAGTTGCTTTCCACGTAGAAATCCACGCGATCTTCTTTGACAAGATAGGTGGCGTCTTCGGGATTGCGATATACGCCTATTGCATAGCCGCCGCGTGTACGTGTAAGCTTCATACTGGGCACATCGGTCAGTCCGTCGCCAATATAAATCATGTTTTCAAAGGGTACTGCGCGTTTGCTTTGGGGCATGTACATATTGAGCTTCTTGTGCTCACCGACATCTTCTACCCCCTTGTTGATGCGGTAGAGAAATTGAGTTTTACTGGTGTAGTTGATGGCAACGCCCGGCCATATCACCTCGCCGTTTTCTCCATAGATATAGTCGCATGCAAATATATTGTAAAATTCGTGTCCAATCGGGCAGCCCTCAATCATGTATTTGAGCCCGCAGGAAATAATATAGTGCCGCACTTCCAATCCAAGGCTCGCGCCGTAGTCGTTTACTCGTTTGAACCAAGTTTCCACTCCGTCGAAAAATTCCACATCCTTGCCCATTGCACGCAATGAATCGGGAGAAAGATCTATACCCTTTTCGTGCGCCTTTTGCGCCATTAAAAACATATACGCCAATATGTGGTCCATATTACGCGAGTGAGCTATTTCATCGCATTTTGCCCAAAATTCTCCCGGTGACATACCCAATGCGGGTATAAAGGTAAATTCCTGCATATCGTGCGTGGAAAGTGTGTTGTCAAAGTCGTAAATCAATGCAACTATAGGTTTACTCATGATATCTCCTTATTTTTCGAAAATTACCGCCGTTTGAGGCGCAAGTGTGGTAACGCCGTTTTTCTCTGCGACGCCGCCCAACTCAAATAGCTTTTTTCCGATGCAAACAGTTGACACCTGCTCGGTATCGGTTGGATTGAATAATACAAAAGTGTGTTCGCCGCGACGATAGCACAACACTCCGCCGTCGGAACATTCCACTACGGAAAATTCACCGTCCGCCTGCAAATCGGCGTGCGCATGACGCAGTACAGTTAAGCTGTGCACAAGGCTCCACAGCGACGCGCCGTCCTTCATTTGCTGCTCGACACACGGAGAGTCGGGATCGCGATCCACATCGAGATACAATTTGCTCGCCGGAGCGGTGGAAAATCCGCAGTTGGGTTCTTCGCGATTCCACTGCATGGGCGTTCTGCTGCCGGTGCGGTGAAACCCGCCCTCCTTTGAACGCTGCGGAATATACCTCATTCCTATTTCATCCCCGTAGTATATGAATGGCGCTCCCGGTAAAGTCAGCAAAAACACAAACGCCAATTTACGTTCGCTTTCATCAAGAAAGCTGCTCAATCTGATCACATCATGATTGCCGCTTATAACGCAAATATAGCCGTTGTTTTTTGTGGATTGCAATTCTTCCGAATAACGGCGCAGCATATTATACGCGGATACGTGCGCGATTTTGCAGAAGTATGCGGTACTGACGCCCGTTTCGTCATGTCTGTAAAAAGCATAGTCCGTCAGCTTGTCGTTGTGATGCAGCAAAAAGTCGCAATGAAAGCCCGCTTTGTTGATAGCAACGGGAGCATTGCACCATTCGGAAACCAAAACCGCTTCGGGATAGTGTGCGTTCAGCATTTTACGCACCTTTCGCCAAAGTGATGCGGTTGCAGTCTTTTCTGGATCGTTCTTGACTAAGCTGTCCGCCATGTCCACACGAAAGCCGTCAGCGCCGTGATCCAACCAAAAGCGCATAACCCTCATCATAGCATTAAGCGTCGGCTTTACGCGTTTATCTTTGTAGGATATCTGCCAGCTTTGGTCGGTAATATTGTTGAAGCCGTAGTTAAGCGCAGGCTGATTGAGAAAAAAGTTCAACATATATGTACCGTCTCTATCGGCATTGCCCGTCACCCAATTGTATCCCTCGGGGCGCGCCCATCCGCTGTTGGTCCAAATGTAGCGGTCGCTGTATCGATTGCGCTCCGGTTTTGCGCTTTGCTTGAACCAACGGCATTTGTCGGAAGTATGTCCGGGCACAAGATCCAAAAGCACATGTATACCACGTTTGTGCGCTTCGTCAAACAGACGGTAAGCGTCCTCATTTGTGCCGTAGCGCGGAGCAATTTTAAAATAATCCTGCACGTCGTACCCGGCGTCCTTGAAGGGGGACACAAAGCAGGGATTTATCCACAGTGCATTGAAGCCGGTTTGTTTTATATAGTCCAGCTTGGAAATCAGTCCGTTGAAATCCCCCACTCCGTCGCCGTTGCTGTCGCAAAAGGACTGAGGATAAACCTGATAAAAAATCGCATCGTTAAGCCACTTTGGCATATTTTGCATTTTAACAAACTCCATTTTATATATTATGTCAGCAATATATTACACCAAAAAACAACTATTTTCAATATATTTTTGTATATTTTGCATGATTAAAATATATATTTAGGGCAAAATTATGCAAAACCGTTCAAAAAACCGATTTTGCATTGAAAAAATATTCGATTAGCAGAAAATCAACAAAAACACCGTGCGGCTTACTGCGTTACGTTTGTAAGCGCGTCGAACTTGCCATTTGCATACGCCTCACGATACTTCATTTTGTCTCCCAACCAGCAAATCAGGTCAACAGTAAGCACAATAGCGGCAAAAAACAAAAAAACAAACAAAAAAATGAAGCTCCACAAAAAAGGCAGTATAGTCCAATCGCCCAGCCAGGGTTCGTCCAAAAGCCAAATAAATATTTGGATAGGCGCATAGATCAGCAGCGCACAAAAAATCGTAACGCGCATTGCATGAGAAATTATACATTTTCTCCACTTTATATCAAACGGCAAATAACCGTTGAAATGCAGCAAGAGCGCACGTACAAGAAACCACAAACCAACGATAAAAAGTGCAAAGCCCACCAACACGCCCGCAAATGGATGCTCCGTAAAATACAGTGCGCAGAAAATGGCGGCTGCAGCGGCAAACGCCGCCAAAGAGGGAGCTAATTGCGAAAGCAATCTCTTTCTCCAATCGGCAGGACGCATTTTTTTGTTGAGAGCGTACCACTTTGTCATATTTAGCCAATCCTTTTGCGGCAGAACGCCTTCTTGCGGCTTTTGCCGGTCGGGATCTCCCAACAATTCATCTACCGTAAGTCCAAGCACATCGCACAGCGGCACTAACTGAGCCGTTTCCGGCAGTGCCTCACACGTTTCCCACTTAGACACAGCCTTGTTGGTCACATTGAGAGCATCGGCAACTTGCTGCTGCGTCAAATGTCTATCAATACGAGCCGTTCGTATCCTATCGCCGATTGTGTTCATTCAATCTCCTCCCAAACAGCTTTCTGAGCAAATTCCTCACGATCTCTGCACCACAAAACAAGCTCCGAGACAAACAATGTCAGCGCAAGCAATGCCATCACCAGCCCTATTGCCACCGTTGCAATAGCAATATCGACTTGCTCGGGCGTATAGATGCTTGTACCGTAAAAAAACCACAAAGATGCAAGAAATATTTCGTAAGCAAAGCCCACCATAAGCTTATGACGCAGCACAATCTTTTGCCACCCTTCTCCGAAAGGCAAAAATGCGCAGTCGTTGTGCAGTTGGGAAATAATAAAGATCCCGCCGCTTATCATTGAAGCGCCTATCAAAGCCGTTACGGCAAGCAAAATATACTCATTAGCAAAAATATCAATACAAATGCACAATGCTGCCACAAATGCAGCAAATGCAGCAGCGCAGATACGCAATGTTTTTAAAACACTTTTCCACTTGGGTGTGGCATGCTTGCGCGAATACTTTCGCCATTCGTTACGGGAACACAATTGAGGAAGGTGCTTGGTTTCTTGAAAGGAAGCTCGTCCCGAGGAAGAAACTCCACCGCGCAACAAACAATCCACAGACACTCCGAAAAGCGCTGCAAGCGGGTACAGTTGATTTATGTCCGGGTAAGCCTCTCCTGTTTCCCATTTGGACACAGCTTTGTTGCTTAAACCCAATTGCGATGCAAGCTGCTTCTGCGTCCAACCCTTTTGTTTGCGCAAGCTGTACAGATATTCTCCGAAAGCCGTCACTGTGTTTTCCTCCCGAATTTCTGCAATAATTTTACAAAAAATATCCACCCGATGTCAAATACTACGAGTGGATGTTTGTCGAATTTGAGTAGAATTAACCTCAATGCCCCTTGTAGGAACGCGGCGCTCACAATAACGGTGCAAATATCTTTACTATAGCGCGCACAAAACGTCCCGGTAAACGCAACGCCGCAATTGATTTATCAACCAACTGTGATTTTTCCTGTGTGGCAAGAAAATCCTTTTCCATATCGGCTATTGCCGGTACGCGGTACAACCACACGGCATTTTCAAAGTGATGTACCAACGAACGGTAGTCGAGATTGACAGTTCCCACTATTGCCGTGTCGCCGTCGGCAAGATAAGTCTTGGCGTGTATAAATCCGGGAGTGTATTCATAAATTTTGACGCCCGCCTCGATAAGACGCGGATAGTAACTGCGCGTCATTGTAAACACTAGTTTTTTATCGGGTATATGCGGTGTGATTATTCGCACGTCCACGCCGCGCAAAGCGGCAGTTTCAATGGCCTGCGTCAACTCGCTATCCATGATAAGATAGGGGCTTGTCATGTAGACATGATGTTTAGCCTGCCCCAGCATATTGATGATAGCCAGCTTGGCTACGTTTTTGTCGTAAACAGGCTTGGGTCCGTCACCGAAGGGTACCACAAACCCATCGCAGGCAGGAAATTCCTCTTTGTTGTAAAATTCGGCAATGTGTCCCTCGTCTTTGGATGCATTTATGCCGTAGTCTGCCAAAAACAACCGCGTCAATTCGTTTACGGCGGAGCCTTCCAAACGCACACCGACATCCTTCCAATGGCCGAAACGCCTGCGAACGTTTATGTACTCGTCGGCAAGATTGACGCCTCCCGTGTAGCCGACGCGCCCGTCGATAACGGTGATCTTGCGGTGGGAGCGATTGTTGAATTTGTTGTTAGCCTGTGCGCGCAGCCGCGAAAAAGTGACGCAATTGATACCCATTTTCCGCAATTTTCTAAAATAATGACCGGGCAGCGTGCGCATACACCCTATATCGTCGTATATTACACAAACATATACGCCTTGCTGCACCTTTTGTTGCAGTACCTCCAGTATGGACCGCCACAGCTTGCCGTCCTGAATAATGAAGTATTCCAAAAAGATAAACTTTTCCGCCTTTTTCAAATCCTCGATCATGGCGGGGATCAACGTATCTCCCAAAGGGAAATATGTAACCGCGGTATCTGTGTAAATGTGAGTTTGCGCAAGACGTTTCAGCATAAGCGCTTGAGAATATGCCGTTAGGCTTTCTTTTTGCAAGCGATTTGCATCGGTACTGTCGGTGAGTATGCCGCTTGCCACATCCAAATTGCGCAGCTTGCGACGTTGCGTTGGGCTAAGCTTGCGCGAATAGAACATGAAGTAAAACATAAAACCAAATACGGGCACAATCAGCACGAAAAAAAGCCACGGAACCTTGTAGTCGGGATTGTCGTTGCCTGCAATGATTACAACAGCCACAACAAGCTGCGTAATTGCTTCGGCAATAAGCGAATAGCGATTTCGTATAGTGATCATCACTACCAACGTCATCACCAACGCCACTTCGATCAGTATCAGCAATATGTTGAGCACAAATCTCAATGGTAAATGCTTGCGATATTTAATTTTCATAACTACCTCTTAATTTTATCATCGCACTCCTTATCGGGAGAGCAGTCGGAATCGTATGCTTTAACGGATAATTTTTCCTCTCGAATGTCCTCTTGTTCTTTATCTTGATGGATAATGTCCGCAGATCCGTTGATTTGCTCACTGTCGTCTTCTTTTTCGACAATTGCTTCCTCCTCTTCGAAAACAGCCGTTCCCTCAACTCCGGCAGGAGCTTTTTTGTCAAAGCGTATACGTTTGATAAGGCAATAGAAACAGGGAATGAGCACCAAGGTTACCGTCGTACCTAACAGCAGACCGCCCAGCACAACAATTCCCATTGGCTGCATAAGTTCTCCGCCTCTTCCCATACCCAAAGCCAGCGGTACAAGTGCCAACACCGTTGTCAACGTTGTCATCAGTATCGGACGCAAACGGGATTTACAGCCCTCTATCACCGCTTCCTGCGGAGTCATTCCCTCAGTAATCAGCATATTGATTTTGTCTATCATTACAATGGCTCCGTTGACAATGACGCCCATCAACATGATAAGTCCCACGAAGGAAACCACGTTCAACGTCATGCCCGTAATTGCAAGTGCGAGAAAACCGCCCGTAAAGCTGAATGGTATTGACATAATGACAATAAATGGTTTGGATAAACTTTCAAATTGGCACGCCATAACGCTGTAAAGCAGCACAAACGCGGCAATAAGAGAAACAACAAGTCCGTCAAAGGCGTCGTTGAGATAGCTGGTGACTCCGCCCTCCACGTATTCCACTCCCGTAAAGCCCGAAAGTGCGTCATTGACGGCTTTGCTTATCTTTTTGCCGGCAGAGCCGCTGTCAATTCCGTAAATTTCCAAATCTATACTTGTGGCAAACCTGCCGTTCTGTTTGTTTATGGATGCGGCAACAGAATCCGTTGTGTACAAATCGCCCGTTTCTGTTCTCTTGAGCACGTCGCGCAGCTTAACCGCGCCGTCGGCATCAAATCCAACGATGATGTCGCAAATAGTATAAATATCATCCTTGGTCGCATCGGCAAACCTAACCGTAACCGCTCTGCCCTCGCCGTCTATATTGACGTTTGCTGCAGTATAGCCGCTCATTCCCACACGCAAAAGCATTACCGCAGTTTGATAATCCACACCGCGTTCGGCACACAACATACGGTCGAATGTAAAGGAATATTCTGTGTTGAGCACGGGAGTGTTGTCTACGGCGGATACGATATGCTCCGGGTCAATCTTGAGCAGCTCCTCGCGCACCTTGGCGGCAGCGGCTCGCAGCGTATCAATATCGTCGCCGAGCAGCGTTATCGATTGACCTGCCATGCCTCCGGTAACCTCGGCTACAACTCCGTCCATTTCGCGCACGGTGATGTTTTTTGCCACGATTCCATTCGTGTCGGAAAGCAATCCGCGGATTTCCTGCACAGTGTCGGAGGTCTTTAATTTCGAAGTGTCTGTCTGAATACGTATCACGCCGCTGTTGCTTGTTGCCAAAAGCCCCTGCTCTCCAACAGTAAGCGAAACATATTGCAGCTTATCGCCGTAATATCCGCGAATAGTGTCGGCAATCAGCTTGCCTGTTGTCTCTGCGTCGGCAAGACTTGTAGACGTATCAAAGTCAACATCCACCTCAATAACGCCCTTGTCTACGCTGGGCAAAAATTCAGTGCCCGTGGTAAATACAAGTGCCACGCTCGCGCCGAACAATACCAAAGCCACAATGCATACCAACACCCGTTTGGTGAGAACTTTCGATAGTACCCTTCCGTAACCGTTTTCCATACGGCTTATGGAAACTTTGTTAAACTTTGTACGTATCTGAGTCAGTTTTTTCTTGAAACGTTCGCGACGTTCTGTCGATTTGTCATTCCGATTGTTTATATGCTCGCGCGGTTCACAATCCTCGTAGGTTCCCACCTGTGTATAGGTGCCGTCGGGATTCTTTTTAAAACGCTTGCGCGGTCCCTTTCGATATATGAGATGATACAACGACGGTATAACGGTTACCGCCACGATCAGAGACATTACTATGGAGAAGAGCACTGCCCACACCAGATCGTAGAATATTTCGCGCGTTAATCCACGTGCAAACAAAATCGGGAAGAACACGCAAACGTTGGTTAGAGTGGAAGCGAGTAAGCTCCCGGCAACTTCTCTTGTTCCATGCAGACAAGCGTCATATACACTCTCGCCTTGATCGCGCCGCTTGGTTATGCTTTCCAACACCACTATACTGTTGTCCACCAGCATGCCGATACCCACGGCAAGTCCGCCCAGCGACACAAGGTTGAGGCTGATACCCATTGCCCACAACCCGGTAAGCGCTACAAGCACACTCAAGGGCATAGTGATGGACACAACCAGCGAGGAGCCTATCTTGCGCACAAACAAATAAATTACCAACACGGCGAGCACACCGCCGATAATGATACTACTCAAAACATTGCTTATACTGTCGGTAATAAATTGCGCCTTGTCATCCAACAGCACCGCTGCGCTTGACATCTGTGCCTCGTCCAACACCCTTTTGACTGCGTCGACTACTTCGGTAGTGTTGGCGTCGGATACGGCGTAAACTTCGATAGTGACGGCAAGCAATCCATTGTACTCGGCATACGCCACCTTGTTGTCGTATGCTTCAACTCGCCCTATGCACGCGACGGGCACTAACAGCGTGTCGGGATACACCGTTGCGCCGTCCACCGTTTGTCCGTCGAAATCGCACGTGCGCACAAAACGTACAAGCTCGTTTGTGATATTGATACCAAGGCTTTCACCAAGATAAAGCGCGTCGCAAATAAGCAGCGTTTCCCTGTCGTCGAAAATCGAGTAGCCGCCATATGAGTAATAGTTGGGCGCAATTTGGTCATCCGTAAGCTGCAACGCCGTGCCGTTATCGTCCACAAGAGTGCCCTTTGGATCGGTAAGACGTCCGTAGCCGTTAACATAAAAATCCGTTCCGCCGATATTCACAACACGCTTGCCCGCTCCATTTACTGCCACGGCGCTGCCGTTGGAGTATATTGGGTTGCCGTCGGCGTCCACGTGCGCCTTTTTGACGGAAATAAGCTTTCCCAAAACGCAATCGGGCGATATATTGTCCAAGCCCTGCGGCATTGAAACGTCCTCAGGCAAATAGAAATTTTCCGAGCGTACTGCGTGGATAAACTGCGGAGTAAGCAGCGTCTTGGCGTCTGAAGGCACCATTGCGCTTGCAGTCAACATATCCGACAGCTCCTCATCCGTTTTGCTGTTTTGAGGGTCAAACATAGGCAGCAAAATTTTGAGTCGATACAGCTGTCCGACAAATTGCTCGGTGAAATACCCGAGGGTACAGTTTTCCAAGCTCTCCAACAATTGTTTCGCTCCGTCCAATCTGCCGATCAACTGCGAGCCAAGGGGAAGCTCAACGGGGAGACGCATTACGTCCAACAAGCTTGCTGCGTCGGTGGCGTTGCGTATGGACACCGTTGTGCCGTCTTGCATTACAGATCCGAGCGGAATATTCAGATTTTCGTTTTGAAGCGCCTGCACGATTAGCAAGGCTGTTATGTCCAAGCCCTCCAATGCAGTTATGCGTATTTGTTTTTCCGGTGTACCCAAAGCGCTTACGGAGCCAACTCCCTCTATGCCGCTGAGCTTAGCGGTCAACGCTTCGGCGTCAGTTGTCAGCGCGTCCAGATTTCCCGCAGCATTGTAAACGGATATTGTCGCCGTAGCAGTGCCGTTCATATCAATTTTTATGTAGTCGGGCGCCTCGCAGCCGTCCGGAAAAGCTACCGACTCGAATGCGTCCTCGATAACGGCGATTTTGTCGTCAATATCAGTGCCGTAGTCAAAGGTCAACACGGACACCGATACGTTGTCATAAGACGTGGTTTCCAGCTCAGTTATACCGGGAACTGTCTGCAATGCCTTTTCCACCCTGCTTGTTACACCATCCTCGACGCTTTGTGCGCTTGCCCCCGGATAAACAACGGATATACCCAGCATAGGCAATTTGATGTTGGGCAGCAGGTTTGTGGACATATCCAATGTCGCCAATACCCCGACAGCCAAAAGGACAATAACCAAAACGCACACCGTCACGGAACGCTTGATAGAAGTTTTAATAAGAGAATTCATACACAACCTCCGCAGTCTCTCTCGGGCAGGATAGCATTTGAGAAAAAAAATTTTCACTTTTATATTATATCACCAAATACAACAAAGTCAATTTGTATTTTGCGGACTATAAAAACGGAAAAACGGCATAAAAATGCCGTCCGATGTTCAAAATACTTTTACTTTTATTATAAACGCGTCCAAACGATATTACAGTATAAATCGCTCAGATACTTTGAATTTTTTGATATGCTCAACAAGTGTCAGACTTGTTGAACCGGCTTTCCACTACTCACGAGGATTTCAAACGTAGCGCTAAGCAAATTGCCGCAGCCGTAGGAGGCAAATCGGTCTATGATTGTGGCAGGCAAGCCTTTATAGCTGAACAAATAACTTTGTTTATTGTTACATATTTAATGTATTATATATAACACATTTATCCTTTGGCGGAAAGGATACACAACCACGCCGGGAGATCTTTCGCGACCGTAAACATTGAACTTTTCGTCACTTCCAAAGATTTGCGTTTTTACTTTGCCTATCGCAGCTCCACGGGTAGACGTATGCTCATGCTCCGGTTCGTTCCAAATCAATTGACTGAAAAAGGGTGACTGTGCATATCCGTGTTGACCGTTGTGGACGGCGTCACGCCATTTTTGCAATAATAAGTTATCGTACGCCCAGTTTAATGCAAGAACGCCCTTTTTTACGGTTCCGCTTCGGACTCCTGCGAGCCTTATAGCCATATACATCGTAATGTTGTCGCCGTCCAACTCGTACCCTCCGCTTTAATATGTTCCAAGCGCCATTTTTACGCACGTAGTACCGGGCATCGACTTTTATGTTGCCAAGGTATATGTATTATCTACCATTGACCCATGAACCTAAAAGCGAAAATAATACTACGCAAAGTACAACTGTAACAACTATTACAAACGATAAAAATATTATAAACCCTATATGAGCGGAAAACCATTGCTTAATTTTGGGAAGAGTTTGAGAAACTCGCTTTGTTTTGTAAGCTTGTGTGCGTTCGGATTGCTGCGGATCAAATTTATTTACCAAGAACAGTGCCACACCTTGTAGAAAAGCAAACACAACGGTGAGGGATATGTTTACCGATGCAAAGTTGCCGACAATGTTCTCAAAGCCTTCTTCTTTTAGTTGCTTGATAAATGTGACAGCGAAGACAATGTCAAAAATCAAAACCGCAGCATATAGCAGATAACAAACCGTGTTGGCAGCTTTCTTTGAATAACCTCTGACATATACAAAGATTAGTATAAACAAATATAGATCTGCCGCCGCCGCAAACGCAACAAATATATAAATAAGCGGATATACTTGAGTTAGCGATTCGTCCGAAAGAAACCCGTACAGGTTGAGGCTTTCGACCAAAAATCCGTCCCCCTGTATTATGTTGCTTGCGTAAAACGCCCACAGCAGCGCCGCCCACAAACCGAAAAACACGACGGGCAGATATTGCAGCAAGCTTCGCCAATCAAAATCGTGTTTTACTGCGGGCTTGCGAGTTTCAACATGCCGCCCTTCAAAAAAATCGTACCCGCAGTTGTTGCAAAACTTAATGTTCTCCTTCAATTCAGCACCGCACTTGGGGCATTTTTTGGGAGCCTGCGACGGCGTTCCACATTCCGGACAGAAATTACCCTCAAACTCTGTCCCACACTTTGCACACTTGTTCATTTGATATTCTCCTGTGTAAATATAATAATATTATAGTTAAATATAACTATATTGTCAACTCATTTTTGTATTAAATATTGTTAAAACTTGTTGTAAAATAAGTTGAAAATAGGAGCAAAAAACTTATGGACGTGATAAAAAAACTCAACGATCTTAGATTGCGACAAGACATGAGTGTATACCGTTTGGCAGAGTTGTCCGGCATAAACCAATCAACCCTTGCCAACACCTTTTCCCGCGGGACAATACCGTCATTGAAAAATCTTGAGCTGATATGTCAAGCATTGGGAATGACATTAGCACAGTTTTTTACCGAGGATGAGCAAACATTTCATCTTTCCCAAAGCGAAGCGCGCCTACTTCAATTTTATCGCGCACTGCCCGACAACATAAAAAACGGCGTCGATTGTGCTGTCGCCGCCGCAAACGAAAAATAAGATAACTGCAACAAAACCCCGTGCGGCACAAAGCCGAAACGGGGTTTTGTTATATTGATATGGAGAAATTAAGCTAAAGACATTGTTGTTAAACCGAAAGGAATCGCGGCTAATTTGCAACAATTGCATTTTACGCAAATTCACGGCTTAATTTCGTTAATTCAGTCAACCGACAAAAGTTCCGTTTACACAACGTCATTGTCAGTCGATGTTGATTGAATGACGGGATTCTTCGGGCTTCTCCTTGGGAATAGTGACGCTCAAAATACCATTTTCATACTTGGCTTTGATCTGCTTTTCATCAACTTCTCCCATGTAGTAGCTGCGAGAATAGCTTGTTGCGCGTTCGCGACGAAGATACTTGCCTTCTTCCTCGTGCACTTCCTGCTTGGCGGAAATAGTCAAATAACCGCTTTCGAATTTGAGACTGATGTCCTTCTTGTCCAGACCGGGCATTTCCACTTCCATTACGTAGTCGTTGTTTTTCTCCTTGATGTCCGTCTTCATAAACGTGCTGTCGCTGTCCATATAGAAAGGACGGAAAAAGCTGTCAAAAGCTTCGTCGAAGAGGTCGTTGTTTCTGTGAGTTGTCATATAGTTTTTCATAGTTATATCTCCTTTTTATTAAATTTTAGTCGAATTTCAAGATTTTGGCAATCTTTTGATTTGTTTGTTAGCACTCTTTCTGTTCGACTGCTAACATTATACCACATAATATGTGTTTGTCAAGTACTTTTGCTAAAATTTTTTCAAAATTTTTTTGAAATTATACCTCGAAATGAAAAATTAGGTGATTTTGCGAAAGTTGTTTTGTATGCACAAAAATATTTGAGAAGGTTTGAGCCCAAATATAACTTTTGTTCGAGCGATCACCTTACACGCCACTTTAACAAAAATCATTGCATAAAGAGTGGAAGTATGATATACTGTTTTAAATATTCCGATTAAAAAACGCGGTTAAACGCGTTATTGCTTCACTGATCACACTCCACCTGCGAGATTTCGTCGAAGGCAAGCAGCGAAAGCGCCACAATAAAGATATGCATTTGATATTCGCACACAACGTAATAGTTAGAAAAATCGAGGAGTACGCAAAATGATAACACTGCTGCTATCCGACAGACTCCCCGATATTTTTTTTCTGCTCATTGCAGTGGTTATTGCGGAATTTGTAATCATCATTTATCTGATCTGCGACAATGCAAGACGCAAAAATGCTAAGCTGAACGGCGAAGAGCTTCCACCGCGCAAGACATCGCGCCTTTGGGGCAACATGTTTTTTGTTTTGTCCATCGCGCTGAGCGTTTACCTGATGTACAGCTTTGCAAGCAGCAATGAATTGGGCAGTCAAAAGACATTTACAGAGGTATTCGGCGAACTAAATGTCAAATATTTGTTGTTGGCATTGTGCGCGTTGTTGGCAATGATAATTCTTGACAGTCTCAAATATCTTGTGATAATGCGTGCAACTCGCGTAAAGGCGGGATTCGGCACGGCAATGAGCGTCAGCTTGCTGGGCAAGTACTATGACAACATCACGCCTTTCAGCAGCGGCGGGCAACCCATGCAGATATACCACCTACACAAAAAAGGTATAGGCGGAGGCGAAAGCTCGGCGGTTATTTTCATAAAATTTGCCTTCAACATGACCATGTGGCTGACAATATGTTTTTTGCTCATGCTGCTCAACCGAGACGTATTGACAACACGCGTTGCGGACATTACCCAACGCAACCTGCTGACAGTAGGCGGTTGGATCGGATTTGCGTTCAATTGCGCATTGCCAATGATGATACTCAGCTGCGCGATTTTTCCGAAAATGACCTGGGCGGTTACGCGATGGGTACTGCAGATAGGCTACAAGCTGCACCTAGTCAAGGATATAGACAAACGCATGGAGCGGGGCAAAAAATCTGTCGACGAATTTGTTGCGGCCTTTGTATCAATGGTCAAACGCCCCCTTTATTCTCTTGTCCTTGTTGTGTTGTGCTGCGCAGAGCCGTTTATATCCATGATATTGCCCTATTTTGTTGTTGTAGCGCTTGGCGGACCGTCTGTTGTGCCCAGCTTAGAGCTTATGTTGGAAATAATGACGCTCAATGTATACGCGCAGATGAGCGCAATGATTATTCCCACTCCCGGCAACAGCGGCGCAGTGGAAAGCGCCTTTATGTTTGCGTTGACAACCTTGAGCAGCGGCGCACTGTTCTGGACCGTATTCAGTTGGCGTTTCCTTAGTTATTACAGCTACATCATCATAGGGACATGCATAACGGTGTTTAATTTGGTGTTACACAACAAAAGATCGAGCCTTCCTCGTGTTGGTGACAAATAACAGCCGAAACAATCGAGATATTCAAATTGAGTTTATACAAAAAATGCTTTCCGTAACGGGAAGCATTTTCATTATATTTTTTACTATGAATTTTATTTTGCCAATTTTTTTCATTCAATTTGCGCTGTGAGTAAAATGTACCGTATCGAGCGAAACTCCTTTCACCGATCGAAGGAGTCTATTCCTCGTTTCAGCCGCGCCAATCCGTCCAGAAGCGTCGAGCGAGGGCAAGCCGCATTGATACGAATAAAATAGCGCCCGTTGCCGCGATACTTGGTGCCGCAGTTGAGATACAAGCCCGTTTTACTGCGAATATGTTCGCACAGCTTTTCAGAGTCGTTTGTAACAGCGGAGCAATCCACCCAAAGGAGATATGTCGCCTGCTGCTTTACGAGGGTGAGTTTCGGCAGTTGTTCCGAAATAAAGCGCCTGACTGTCTTGCGATTTGCAGACAGATAGCGCCGCAGACTATCCAGCCACTCTCCCCCCTGCGAAAATGCCGCCACTGTAGATACGCATGCAAAACTGTTAGGCTCGGCAACCTCGTCGTAATTGAGGTGCTGCACCACCCGTTTGCGCAGCAACTCGTTCGGTATCGCTACCGCAGCGGACTGCATGCCCGCGAGATTGAACGCTTTGCTGGCGGAGATTGCCGTCACAGAAATATCCGCACAAATTTGAGACGCGGAGGCAAAAGGAGTATAGCTGACCTTGGGTTCGGTAAGATCGCAGTGAATTTCATCCGATATAACAGCCACACTGTTTTGAGAACACAGCACGCCTATACGTGCAAGCTCTTCCTTGCTCCAAACGCGGCCTACGGGGTTGGCGGGATTGCAAAGTATCAACAAGGTCACATCGGACTGCGAAAGAACCTTTTCCAGACGGTCGAAATCGACGCTGTAACGTTTTCCGTTGTAACTCAACGGACACTCTACTACGCGTCGTCCCGTATTTTCGATCGAATGAAAGAAAATGTCGTAAACAGGCGTCAACACACATACTCCGTCATTTACGGCAGTAAGACTCTTGACGCAACTGGTAATGGCAGGCACCACACCCGTCACAAAGCACAGCCAATCCCTACTGATTTCCCATCCGTGTCGAGTTTTCCACCAATTTTGATACGCCGTATACCATTCGTCGGGGATATCCTCGTAACCGAACACACCGCGCTTGGCTTTGGAAACTATTGCATTGACAATGCAAGGTGCTGTTGCGAAATCCATATCCGCCACCCACATGGGCAGTTCGTTCTCAGAGACATTCCATTTGAGAGAGTCTGTGTTGCGACGGTTGATGGTTTTGTCGAATTTTGTCATTTTTTCTCCGTTATCGTTACCGTTGTTGCACTCGGATCCACATAGCGATCATTCAGCGTAAGCTCGCCGATACTTCCCGCAAGGATTTGTCCCGAGGTTGGGTTTACAATACTGTCCACATGTCCGATAATCTCCGCGTCCACAGTACTGTACTCCAATGCCCGCGTGGTATTGATAAGCTTGCAGTTGATCAGCTTGAGATTGTCAACATAGCACATACCCTGCAGACTTTCTATCGTACAATTTACAAACGTTACATTTCGAGCGTTCCAACAAAGATATTCGCCGGAAATAAAGCTGTCATAAACGGTGACGTTGCTGCAGTTCCAAAAGCTATCCTTGCTAAGCAGCTTGCAATTGCGCAGAGTGAGCTCCTCGGCGCTGTCGAAACAGTAGTCTCCCGTAAGAACAAGATTGCTGCACTCAATATGCTTGCACCCCATCCCAAAATAGCTGCCTTGCGCGGTGACATTGTTGAGCGCAACATCCGTGCAGTTCCACAATGTTTCGGCGGCGTTAGGTATTGCCACATTGTTCAGTGTGACGCGGCTCGACCTACGAAAGCTCTTGGGAGCCTCTATGACGCAGTTGTTGAAAGTGATGTTGTCTGTGTACCAAATGCCTGCGCGCGCCGTATCAAACAGTGTGCTGTCATTAACGGTGACGTTCTTGCAGTACCACAACGGATATTTCCATTTGAACAAACACGCGTCTATCAGTAAATCGGAGCTTTCCTTCAATGGCGATTCGCCGGCGTCAAATGTACACTCGGTTAAATGCACATCCTCAACGGCAAACATGGCGCGTTCGCCCGTGTAAAATTGTTGTGTCAGTTCTTTCATATAATCTGTGTTCCTTCTTCGGTTAAATCAATTTGTAGTTTAAGTTTGTATGCGTAAAAGCAAATATGAGTCGTTTAGTAAGCCTTACTGAGATAGTCTTCAATAAACGGCTGAAGATTGCCGTCCATCACATCGACGACATTGGGATTTTCAAAATTGGTGCGATGATCCTTTACCATAGTGTACGGACAAAAAACATACGAACGTATCTGACTGCCCCACTCGATTTTTTTGATCTCTCCTTTGATGGACGCTGCCTCCTCCATTTGCTCTCTTTCCTTGAGTTCGGCAAGCTTGCTGCGCAGCATAACCATGGCTTGTTCGCGGTTTTGGATCTGACTGCGCTCATTTTGACACGCCACCACAATACCGGTAGGTAAATGCGTTATGCGAATGGCGCTTTCCGTCTTGTTTACGTGCTGTCCGCCCGCACCGCTGCTGCGATATGTGTCGATTTTCAGATCCTTGTCGTCAATAACAATTTCGTTGTCCGCAACAAGCTCGGGCATCACCTCGAGGCTGGCAAAGCTGGTGTGACGGCGTTTGTTGGCGTCAAAGGGAGAAATGCGTACCAGTCGGTGTACGCCCTTTTCTGCCTTGAGATAGCCGTACGCGTTGACTCCCTCCACCTTAAAGGTGACGGACTTGATACCCGCTTCTTCGCCGTCAAGGTAGTCTAAAACGGTCAACTTGTAGCCACGGCGCTCACAATAGCGCGTGTACATGCGATAGAGCATCTGTACCCAATCCTGCGCCTCGGTGCCGCCCGCACCGGCATGCAAGGTGAGAATCGCATTATTGGCGTCGAATTTGCCGCTCAGCAGCGTTTCCACATGCATCTCGTTCACAGCCTCGGTAAGAGCGTTGAGTTCACTCGCCGTTTCGTTGAGCATTGCCTCGTCTCCGTCGCACATATCCAACAAATCGCCGACATCGGCAAGCTGCTTGCACAGCTTGTTGTATCTCGATATCTTGTCCTCTATGTTTTTTGCACGCTGACTTACCTGTTGGGCGTTCTTTACATCCTCCCAAAAATCCGCTTTGTGCTGCTGCTCATTGAGAGAATCGAGCTCTTCAGTTAGCTTGGGAATATTGAGGCTTTCGCCTATGCCGTTGAGCTTTTGTTTTAAATCCTTGATATTAAGTTTCAGTTCGTCTATTTGAATCATGGCAGTATTTTGTTATTTGCGGTTATTTGAGATATCTGCAATCTTTTGCAGCTCCTTGTTCGATTTGCGTTGTTGTCGTTTCAGTGCGTAAATTTCCTGCTTGGTCAGCGGTCTGTCCTGCTGTTCTCCGCCGTTATCCAATTCTTCCTGATGTTTTTTCAAATCCTTCGGATAGCAGCAGTTTTTGTACTTTTTGCCGCTGCCGCAAGGACAGGGACCGTTGAGCTTCTTTTCCGAGTTGATATTCTCGGGCGGCTGCGTGACATTGCTGATGCGGTAGCGCATAAGTCTGCGCAACGACTGTATTTTGATTTGCTCGTTGAGATCTTCGAACATTTCATAGGCTTCTTTCTTGTAAACGGCAAGAGGATCATGCTGTCCGATTGCCTGCAAGCCAACGCCCTTGCGCAGCTCGTCCAACGCGTCGATGTGATCCATCCACAACGCGTCAAGATTTCTCAACAGCATATCGCGTTCCAATTGACGATAGAACTGTGCGCCGTTTTCACCCGCTTCCGCCATACGCTCATTAAAGAAATTTGTAAGATATTCCGTCAGCTTGTCGCACACATGCCGTGCGTCGGTAAGATCCTCTTTTGTCACAAGCTCCCGATCGGGTTCACAAACAAAGAAGCCTCTCAACACCTTGTTGACATTGTCGAGATCCCAATTATCTACGTTTTCGTCGCTGTTGCACGCCTCGGCGAGGGCATAGCGGGCATAGTCGGGCACCATTGCAAGGATATCATTGTGAATATCCTCGTTGTCCATAATACGATCTCGCTCTTTGTAAATCACCTTACGCTGCTGATTGTTGACGTCGTCGTACTGCAACACATTTTTGCGTGCGGTAAAATGCATACCCTCGATACGCTTTTGTGCAATTTCCACGCCCTTGGTTACCATTCGCATCTGTATAGGGGTGTCGTCGTCAATATTCAGAAAGGATAATGCCCTTTGTACCGTATCGCCGAATACACGGATCATATCATCCTCGGCAGACACAAAAAACATACTTTCACCGGGGTCTCCCTGACGACCTGCGCGTCCGCGCAGCTGATCGTCTATACGACGTGCCTCATGACGCTCGGTACCGATTACAAACAGTCCCCCTGCGTCTAACACTATTTGTCTGTTTTGCTTAAACTCTTTGGCATAACGGTCATATATTTCACGATAAATTCTCCGACATTCTTGGGCGAATGCGTCTCCTTCTTCATCGGACAAGGCAAGAGCAAGTGCATCGCGGACCTTTTGATCCACCACTGCGGCATCCTTCTCTACTTGACGGTAACGTTGCCTCATCAAACGTCTAAATTCCTCACGTGCAAGAGGCAGCGGATCTCCGCCTCCGAGAAGAATATCGGTGCCACGCCCCGCCATATTGGTAGCTATGGTTATTGCGCCGGGCATGCCCGCCTTGGCAATGGCAAGAGCTTCTTTTTCTTCATCCGATTTGGCATTCAACAATGTCACCACCTGCTTGTCCGTCACGCCCGAATCGCGCAATCTGCGAGAGAGCGCAATACTCTTTTCAACGCTGGTGGTGCCTACCAATACCGGCTGACCGTGCTCGTGGCACTTTTTTATCTGCGCGACGATGGCTTTCATCTTGCCCTCGTTGGTGCGGAAAAATTGGTCGTCGTGGTCAATACGTATGACGGGTCTGTTTGTTGGGATAACAACTACGTCTACGTTGTAGATAGTGTTAAATTCTCGCTCCTCTGTCTTGGCGGTACCCGTCATGCCGCTCATCTTGTGATACAGACGAAAGTAATTTTGCAATGTGATAGTAGCTACCGTCTTGTCCTCAGGTTGGATCGTGACGTTTTCCTTTGCTTCGATAGCCTGATGTAACCCGTTGCTGAAGCGTCTGCCTTCCATCTTACGTCCGGTAAAATTGTCAACGATTATTACCTTACCTTTTTCCACAATGTAATCTACACCGAGATTCATTAAAGCTTTCGCACGCAGTGCATTGTTGATAAAGTGATTGATTTCGGAATTTTCGGGAGAGGAGAGATTGTCTATCTTGTAATACAGCTCTGCCTTCTTGATACCGCGCGCAGTAAGACGAACACTGTTGTTCTTTTTATCAATAACATAGTCGCCGTTTGGCTCTTCACCCTCGTCCTTGGATTTGACAAACCGTGCAAAACGATCCCCTTCGGCGTCGGTATTTCCCTCAACGTCCACGTTGGTGGAGTTGTCCAAACGCATTACAAATTCCTTGGCTCGAACATACTCTCCGCCCGGCTTATCTCCGCGTCCGCTGATAATAAGCGGCGTGCGCGCCTCATCTATAAGAATGCTGTCTACCTCGTCGATTATGACAAAATTAAGTGTGCGTTGAACACGCTGCGCCCGAGTGGTTGCCATATTGTCGCGCAGATAATCAAAACCGAATTCACTATTGGTGCCGTAGGTTATATCGCATAAATAAGCGGCCTTTTTTTCATCGTAAGGCTGTTGACTTAGCGTGACGCCGACGGTCAAACCGAGAAATTTGAAAACTTGTCCCATCCACTCCATATCACGCTTTGCAAGATACTCGTTGACGGTAACAATATGCACACCTTCGCCGGTGAGAGCATTGAGATATGCGGGCAGCGTTTCTGTAAGTGTTTTGCCCTCGCCCGTTGCCATCTGACATATACGCCCCTGATGCAGCGCAATACCACCCATAACCTGTACGTCAAAATGGCGTTGTCCCAGCGTGCGGCGCGCAGCCTCACGACAAACAGCATATGCGTCCGGCAGCAAGTTGTCGAGAGCTATGCCGCTCTTGTACTTTTCCTTCAGGATCGACGTTTGTCCCGCGAGTTCACTGTCTGTCATAGCAGCATATGTCGGCTCTTTGTCGTTTACCGATTTGAGAATTTTTCTCAGTTTTTTTAGCGCTTTGGCATTAGCTCTGCCATAATTTTCTTTCATATATCACTCCTCCGAGTTCTCATAAACAAAGTCCTCCGTGCGTGAAGCAACAGTCAACGCCACCACCTCAACCGCACCAGCACGCTTCAGGACCTTGGCACATTCGTTTATTGTTGCGCCTGTTGTTTTGACGTCATCAATCAGCAATATGCGCTTGCCCTTCACGTCGGCATCGGGACAAATTCGATAGCTTCCCACAAGATTTGTTTTGCGTTCCGTACGTGACAGCTTTTCCTGCGGTTCGGTTTCACGTATTTTAATGACGGTTTCCCGTAAAAGCTCAGTATTATTAAGTATATCACAAAAAGCTTCGGCAAGCAACCTCGCTTGATTGTAGCCGCGTTTTTTTAGGGATCGGTTGGACATGGGCGCAAAAGTTACGACATCGTAATTTAATTTCTCACGCTCGGCAGTGTACGCCAAATAGCGTGCGAAAATCACCGCATTTGCACCGAGATTGTTGAATTTCATATCAAGAATTGCGTCACGAACGGCACCGTCGTAACAAAAAGGCGAAAAGGCTCTGTCAAAATAGGTCTTGTCAAAAGCACAGTTGCCGCAGTAGTTTGCTTCGCCGTCAATTGCCACACCGCACCGCAGGCACCGTTTTCCATTGTTGAAACGGACGCGCTTGATACAATCGGGACAAAATCCCAGTTTGTTGAACACATCTTTGCCGCAGCAAACACAACGGTACTCCGACGGCGCGAAAAATGTGCGAAACGCATTGCTCAGCCTGCTAATTTTCATTGTCATCCGTATTCGTTTGAAACGCGATCCCAAAGTAACGCTTGTGAAGAGCGTCCTCTTCCTGCAAAAATCTGCACAAATTTGTTGTTCGTGCCGTCACATAGTTGTTGTGAACCATCAGCGCGAGTACCTTTTTGCTGCCAACCAGCACGACGGCGCGACGTGCACGAGTTATCGCGGTGTACAAGAGATTTTTGTTTATGATCGTCGGCGGTCCGCTTACCAAAGGCATTACAACCACCTCAAATTCGCTGCCCTGACTTTTGTGAATGGTAATAGCGTAGGCAAGCTGCAAATCGGACAGCTCCTGTTCGGTATATGTGGCAAGGCGATTGTCGTCAAACTGCACCTCCATGATACCGTTTGCGCGGTCTATACGGCGAACAAAACCGATATCGCCGTTAAATACTCCCTGACCGTCGGAAAGAGTACCGTCCTCGTTGAATCGCACAAAGGGCAATTCGTAGTTGTTGACGGTCTGCATAACACGGTCGCCCTCCCGCAAAATATTTTTGCCCACATTGACCTCACTCTTACCAAATTCCCGAGGGTTCAATGCCTGCTGCAGCCGCATGTTAAGATTTTCCACCCCGGCGACGCCGCTTTTGAGCGCACCAAGCACCTGAATTTCCGACGAAGGGAGTCCTGTAAATTTGGGCAAACGAGTGGTCACAAGCTGCACGACTGTGTCCGAAACCTGTTGAAAATCACTGTAGCTCATAACAAAGAAATCGCGGCTTTTGTTGTTGATTTCCGGCATTTTACCCTTGTTAATCAAGTGTGCATTGGATACGATAAGACTGTCCTCGGATTGACGGTAGATGTGAGTAAGATAGCGTATTTCTATCACTCCGCTGCGAATAATATCCGCAAGCACATTGCCGGCGCCAACGCTGGGCAGCTGATCCTTGTCGCCTACGAGCACCAGACGGGTACCGCTTTCGAGTGCGGACAAGAGGCTATTCATCACCGACACATCCACCATACTCAACTCGTCTACGATTATCACATCGCAGGGAAGAGGATTGCTACGATTGTATTTAAATTGCATTTTGTCGCCGTGTGCTTCAAAACCAAGCATACGGTGAATGGTTTTGGCGTCGCTGCCCGTTGATTGACTCAATCGCTTTGCCGCTCTGCCCGTAGGGGCGCAAAACTCCAGCCTCAAGCCGTGCGAGGTCAATATTTCTGCAATACACTTTATTATCGTCGTTTTGCCTGTGCCGGGACCGCCCGTAATGACGGTGACGCCGTTGATGAGCGCGGATTTGACCGCACCGAGTTGGCTTGCGTGAAAGGTGATGTTGTGAACCTGTTCGAAGTGCGCAATGAGGTTGTCGGCATCCATCATTATGCGGCGCGCATCACGGTTGAGTGTGATCAAACGCGAGGCAATGGCTTTTTCCAGCTTGTAATATCTGACAAGAGAAATACATCTCTGTCCCTCAACATCAAAAACCTTTACGACAGGCTCCAACACCATTTTTGCCACGGTGTCCTCAACCAATTTGCCATGCTCGGACAAATCTGCTCCCAGCAAATTGCCGCATGTACCTATCAGCTCATCGAAAACAAGATAGGTATTGCCTTGTTTTTCCGCAGCCTCTTTGAGCTCATATACGAGTGCCGCTCGCACCCGAAATTCACTCAATGCTTCCACGCCCATGCTCTGCGCGATTTTGTCGGCGGTTAAAAAACCAACTCCGTCCACATCGTCAATCAACCTGTACGGATTGGCAAGCACCAAAGATTTGGTTTCCGATTTGTAGATATTGTATATTTTGACCGCAAGATTAACAGTTATCCCGTAGCTTTGCAAAAACATTATCTGCTCCTGCATCGCCTTTAGCTCCGACACGGCGTTAGCTATATCCATTGCTTTCCTTTTGGATATGCCTTTGACATTTGCAAGCAGCATGGGATTATGCTCGATCACACCGAAGGTGTCATTTCCGAAAGCGTTGTAGATGTTGTTTGCGGTAACCTCGCCCACACCCTTGATGAGTCCGCTGCTGAGGTATTTGACTATACCTGCGCGAGAGGTCGGATCACAAACGGTGTAGTTTTCCACGACAAGTTGTTCGCCGTACACCTTGTGCACCGTAACCTTTCCGCAAATATTCAAAACCGCACCCACGGAAAGCGTAGGAAAATTGCCGACGCAGGTGATATCGTCACCGTCGGTTGTTTCCAAATTCAATACCGTGTAGCCGTTTTCTTCGTTTCGAAACACTATCGCCGAAACCGTACCCTTGATCTGCTGCTCCACAAGCTGCTCCTAATCAAGATATTTTTTGAGATCGTTTACCTTAGTAAGCTGCTCCCAGGGAAATTCGTTTCTGCCAAAATGACCATAGCTTGCCGTCGCTTTGTAGATGGGGCGCTGCAGCTCAAATTGATCTATTATCGCGCGGGGACGAAGGTCGAATTCCTCGGAAATAATTTCGGAAAGCGCGGAATCGCTCATTCTGCCCGTACCGAAAGTGTTGACGTCTATACTGACAGGCTTGCTCCGTCCGATAGCGTAACTTACCTGCAGTTGAATTTTGTCCGCAAGACGCGCAGCTACTATATTTTTGCAAATGAAACGCGCCATATATGTTGCAGAACGATCCACCTTGGTGGCATCCTTGCCACTGAAAGCGCCTCCGCCGTGCGCACAGTAGCCGCCATAAGTGTCAACTATGATTTTTCGTCCGGTAAGACCGCTGTCTGCTGCAGGTCCGCCTATTTCAAACCGTCCTGTCGGGTTGATGTAGTACTTGGTCTCCTCGTCCAACAGCTCAAGCGGCACGACCTGTCGTATTACGCGGTTGATCATATCGCGCGCAATGGTTGCGCTGTCCACATCGGGAGCATGCTGAGTGGAAAGAACTATGGTATCCACACGATAAGGCTTGTCGTTTTCATCGTATTCCACCGTCACCTGACATTTACCGTCGGGGCGCAGGTAGTCGAGCTCGCCCGATTTGCGCACTTCGGCAAGCCTGCGGCTTATTTTTTGCGCCAAGGTAATTGCCATAGGCATATACTCGGGAGTTTCATCGCAGGCGTATCCAAACATCATTCCCTGATCGCCTGCTCCGTAGAGATCGAGAATTTCACCGCGGTCACGATACTCATCGGAGTGGTCAACGCCGCGCGCAATATCCGGCGACTGCTTATCCAACGAAATAATGACGCCGCAGCTATCGGCGTCAAAACCGAATTTGGCACGAGTGTAGCCTATTTCACGCACGGTATCACGCACGATCTTTGCATAGTCCACAACTGCCGTAGTGGTGATTTGTCCCATAACAAACACTGTACCTGTACACACCACCGTTTCGCAGGCGACGCGCGCATTTGGATCCAATGCCAATATCGCGTCCAGAATGGCATCGGAAATCTGATCGCACATTTTGTCGGGATGTCCTTCGGTTACACTTTCGGAAGTGAAGAATCTGTGTCTATTGTTTTTCATACTTTCTCCTATGTTACCTATCGCGCCAAAGCTCCGTTAAAAAAGCGTCCTGCCCACTGACAAGACGCGACAAACAGCCCTTCGCAGTCCCATCTTTCGACTTGCGTCGCGGAATTTAGCACCTAACAATATTTTAGGTTGCTGTGACTTCACAGAGTCCGTCTCTCCGTCACTCTCGATAGGCTGTTTGTATTGTACCACCGTATAAAAATATTGTCAAGAATAATATAATATTGCACTCCGAAGAAAAACGCTTTCCCCGCAGGAAAAGCGTTTTGATTTGTGTTTGTCAACTCTAAAATAGAGGTACCTTGGCAACTCCGTCATAGGATTTGTTTTGCTGCCATGCGTAATTGTTGGCGCAGTCCGCAGTGTACATCCAGAAATTGAAGTCGTGAGTACCGGCTGCCAAAGGAAGCAATTGCGCCTGTCTTGCAACTACACCTTCACCGTTTGCAAACTGACCGATGTTGATGCTTAGATGCTGCAGGTTGTTGACTGAGGAACTGAGACCGCTCAGATCTATTTGCGAATAGTTGCGTCCGCCGCCGTAGAATGCGATTCCTCCGTGCACATATGTGCTGCTGCCTTCTCTGTACAACAATCTTGCGTAATCGGGATCACCGTCCACTTCCTTGAGCATAGCGGAAACATCAAACTTCATCAACTCGCTCAAAGAATTGCCTTCCGTCGCTTCAATAAGCGTGCTGCTGTCCACCTTTGCTACGTCCTTCCAATCATAGGTGCGAACGTCACCTTCCAAACGCAAAATGCTTGCAAACGATGTGCCGCCGGATTTGTGCCACCACTCCATGTTTGGCATCTTCGCGTAGGGCATTGCGCTAGCACCTTCATACAGCAAGTCGCCAGAGAAGTTGCTCTCCACACCGACACAGAACAAACCGCTGGTTTCAAGCACAGAGTTTTTGATTGTGAGATCGGTCATTACGTAACGACGATAGAAAAAGCTGCTTCTGTCGGTGCTGCCCACGTCATAGTTGTTGGTATAATATGTCTTTCCATCGACAACCTTGCTATTTTCCTTGTATGCAACGCCTCTTTCATCCGTCAATTTTGGCTCTTGTCCGTTGGACAAGCTTGCTTGCAAGGATTTGTTTGTACCGACCTTGACAATAAATTCTCTGCCCTGGGTGATGATGCAGCCCTCTATCTTGACCACAATTTGTTCGGTGGAATCCAAATCCTTTGCAGGTATTGCAAGAGTTTGATAGCTGCTGCCGTTGCTGTTGCCGCCGTAGACGCGAACGACGTTGCGTCCGTTACGTATGCGGCAGTTGATGATATCGCAGTCGGCATTGACCTCCAAGGTGGTTCCGATCTTGTTGAGCTTGTTCAACTCATACTGTCCATTGTCATCCAGAAGCGAGCTGTCGCTGCAGCCAAGCAGATTTACGCCGTACAGCTTGACTCCGTCTGTGCGAATAAGGAAAGAGCAATTGTCTTGTCCTGCAACGGTTGCCACACCCCTGTACTCCACAAACACCAATGGTCCACGGAATATCAACGGTGTACCTGCGCCATCCTGAGCGTTTGAGAGGAATTCGGCGTCGATATTGAAACCGTTGCCGTACACATCCGCCTTGAATTCCATTGCATACTTGACAAAGGCTTCGGACGCATTTCCCGATTGCTTATACCACTCGGTATTGTAGGTTGAAAAGTATCTGTGCCCATCCACTATCGACTGACGTTGACTTATGGGAAGAACATTGTTGATATTGCTGCGGTATGCCTGCATATCGCTTTGGTAGGTGGGCGAGCTTCTGTCGGTAGGCATAGTTATCGACGCATCATAATCGGCGTTGGTGCCCAAAGCAATGTTTTTGGTCAGCACCACTTTTTGACCGTCCTCGGTAGCCTTGCGAAGCTCGGGATAATTGCTCACTTCTATTGCGTCACTCACTACGTTCACAGTAAAATCGGAAGTCAGCGATGTAACGTTGTTGAAGGTGTCGCGGTACGCCCACTTTGCGGTGATTGTGACAACATCTGTGCCATGCGCTACTATATATGCACGATTGTTTCTGATTTCAACATCGGCAATGGTTTTGTCCGTACTGTCAAATTCTATATTTGTCGCGTCATCACGTACGGGGGCACTGCCCTGTTTGGACACAAGCAGATTGAGCAGGTATCCGCCGGATTCTTTTTCCAAATTGGCGTTGTAGCGCCAACCGCCTATTGTGTAGCGTTCGGCAAGGTCTGTCTTGGGATTGTTGGTGATAGTTACGCTGTTTACCTTTGTAACACATTCCACCTTCACCGTTTTGGAATCGAGCAGCTCGCCTTCGCGCATTGCGTTTACTGTTATTGTATAGGATCCGTCCTCGGTGGACTTGAAGGATGCCGTTTGTCCCACTTCATCCGAAGCGGCTATTGTGGCTTTGCCGTTTGGAGCAACGCTCCATTCGAACCGTACATTTTGCGATTCCGCTACGGGAACTGCATGCAGCGATACGGCGGTGTTTTTGAGCACGGTAAGCGTGTAGTCGACAGATCCCTCAACGTTTTCTTTCAGATTGTCGCCGCGCAGCGTAAAGTCGAAGTCGGCAAAAGTAAGCATTACATGCACCGTTTTGCCGTTGGCAGTGAGCGTTGCATTTATCACGTCACCGCTAAAGCTCTTGTTCAAATTGACTTTCAACAGATGCTGCCTGCTGCCGGCGGCTCTTGCGCTGCCATGAGTCAAACATTCGCAGCTTATGATACCATCTCCCGTAATAGTGGGTTCTCCGTCACATTGAACAAAAAGCACTGTTTCCGTTGACCCCTTTGTAAGCGCTGTAACGGCGCCATCCGGCTCACCGTTTACAAGTATGCCGGTTTCGGATGTGGGAGTGTTAACATTCAAGCTGATGTCATAGCTGAGTCCGTTGGCTCCGCGGCCGTCGTAAGCGTTGGGAATATCCAATTTCAATTTAACGGTACCGCCGAAGGGCAGCAAAATTCCCTGTTCGGCAACGCGCACATCAGCATAGGCGGCAGAATTCTCGTCATTTTTGAGCGTATATTCACGCGAATCACCACCGATGAAGGTAATATTGTACTTATAATACCCTGTTTTTATTTTCTCTGCGGCCGGCATCGAGTAATTGGAGTTAAGCGGAACCACATCGCCATTGGAATCGAACAGCGTGAAGTTTATTCCGTATACCAAGCCCGCATTTACAACAACGGGAATTTTGTCGGTATAACCGCCGTCTTTACTGGTGGCAATGATATTTGCAGTGCCGTGCCCGTGCGTTTGCACCTCGCCGCTTGCAGTCACCTCCAGTACCTCGGGATTGTCACTTTGCAATGTATAATCCTTGTTGGAAGCATTGGCAGGCGTCACCTGTGCGGTGATGATATGCCTGTCGGAGTTGTTTGTGTGATCCATTTCCAACACATCGTTTTCCTGCCACGGATCGCCGTCGGCATAAATACGAATACCGCTGACGGACACCGGTACACTGATGCTTACTATGTTGACAGAGGAAAAGATAACCAACACAAACAGCATCGGGAGTACCAACATCAATGCAATGACGGTTTTTCTCATCAGATTTCCCCTCCTTCAAATCGATAATATTTTTCATCGAGCTTGCCCACAAAATAGAAGTAAGCAAAGCCGGCGCTCACAACGGCAATAAATCCGCCCAATAGGTATGTCAGCCAACCAAGGGACAATTGTTTTAGCTCCGTTACTACGCGCAAAACAAGCAGAATGCCGCCAACAATAAACGCAGTCAACATTCCGAACACAATAATCGTGGACACAACACCGTTGGATTCGGTAATTTCGCCGTCCTCCTCGGTAGAGAAACGTGCATGGTTGAAATCGTAGCGTGTGGCAACGCAGATGTTGACAAATCCGAATACCGTTCCCACGAAAAACAGAAACGCACCGACATACCAGCTTACCAGTCCCGTTACTGAAAGGACAATGGCGCTTGCCAACTGCGAAACAGCAGTAACCAACATGCACAGCAGTATTTTGGAGAAGAACACCGTTTTGTAGGACAACGGAAATGCTTTTACTATATAGAACATTTCGCCGTCGCGACTGACGTTGGTAGCGCAGAAAATATTGGTAAGAGCGCCAAACAGCAGCGTCAAAAACAGCGCCAACTCAAGGTCTGCTTTCAAGCCGATAAGACTTTCTATCAACGAAGAGCCTACTGTCATACAGAAATAAACCATCAAGGGCATCACTACGGCTACCGAAAGATAGCTGAACATGTATGCCGGAGTGCGGAATATAAGCAAAAAGTCTTTTTTGACAAGAGCCCAGAAGCCCTGTTTGCCGGAGAGAAGATTGCCGCCTTTTTTGGCAAGACTGCCGCTTCCGACATTGTGCGACTGCAAGGCGCTTTGCAGCGTGAAACGCAGCATCACAAGGGACAGCACCACACACACAACCAACACTGCCGCAATACCCAATCCCGCAATGAGCGCATTGTGCCCTATGCCCAATTCCGCCGGATGAATGTTTGCTGCAAGCAGATCCACCATCCATTTTACGGGATACAAACAGCTGACTGTTTTGACAATGGCAGTCATCTTTACTTCATCAAAGAAATATTTGAGATCATCTCCCAACAGCATTTGCTGCACGGCGTTGAGTACTATCGAATAGATCCAAAACGCCACGCCCGTAAGCGCCGTTACCAAAAGGAAGTTGACAGCAAATTGATCTTTAAGCAATTGCTTAAACCAATGGAAGGGTAGCGCAAGAATAGATCCCACTGCTATAGTCAAAAGAGGCAGCAGCAGACATGTAGCAGCCGTTACCAGCCAAAACTGCCAACCCAAATCAACAAGCTCATACACGTTGAGTGCAACAGTGAGATTGACCGTAAGCACCACTACAACGGAAACAGCCAACTGAGAAAGATAAATGGCTATAGTCTTTGCCACATATAGAGATGTGGCGTCAATGGGCATGGCGGAATAAAGACGCGCGCCGTCCGCATCGAAAATCTGACGGTTTATTTGAGTAATTGCGCTCACCGTCATAAATATAAATACTACTGCATAGAGAAGCGTCAGCAATTCGTAAGTGCGGAGTTCGGGGTGCAGCATAGCTGTCAATTCGGAGCCTTCCACCCCGAAAACACCCTTGACGCTGGTGTAGATACCGACGAATTTGCCAAAGAATACCACAAACAATGCAACAATTGCGGCGATAAGCAACAGGCTGAGTAAAAATCCCATCACATCGAATTTGCCGCGACGGAAACGGTAAGCGGATTCTATACGCTGTTTTTTGAGTAGCGCTCTAACTAGCGCTGTATCAAGATGTTTCATTATGCTTCACCGTTTGCTGCTTCGTGCAGCTCTTCCTCTGCCTGACGTTCTCCTTCGAGGAAGAATCCTTCAAAGTCGAAGTTGGGATTTTCCTGCATCATTTGCTTGATGTTGAGCGCGTCAATCTGCTTTCCGCGACGAATAAGCACTACTCTGTCGCAGATTTGCGCAACATTGCCGAGCGCGTGTGAGCTGAAAATAATACAGTTGCCGCGGGCGGCATATTCCTTCATGTATTCGCGCACAGCTTTCATCGTCCGCGGATCCAAACCGGTCAACGGTTCATCCAGTATCCACAAGCGGGGCTGATGCATAAGTGAGCCCATCATGCAGATTTTTTGACGCATACCGTGCGAATAGGATGAGATGAGGTTGTTGACGGCCGATCCAAGGCAAAACACCTTTTCCAAAGCCTCGTAACGCTCACGACGCACCTCTTGAGGCACTTTGTACACGGTGGACATAAATGACAGGTATTCCATGCCCGTCATTTTGACAAACACAGCATGATTGTCGGTTACAAAACCCATATTTTCCTTGGCGGCAATGGGCTCTTTTTTGACGTCGTGACCGTCAATACGGATCTCGCCCTCTTCATAGGGCAGCATACCCTCGAGACACTTGAGCGTTGTGGACTTACCTGCGCCGTTGTGACCGAGCAAGCCGACAATTTCGCCCGCGTAGCAGCTGAAAGTTACGTCACGCACGGCGTAATCCGCTTTTTTGGAATACTTTTTGCACAGCCCTACAATTTCCACAACGGGCACTTGAGCTTCGGACTGTTCTTTTTGTTGCGGGGCGTCTTGCTCCGCCGTTACCGTTTGTTTCTTGAGTTTTTGCATAATTTTCTCTCTGTTTGTTTATTTTGTCTTTGTTGTTATTATGTGTCTCTTTCGATAAATACATTGGTGGCTCGCGACAAAAGATTTTGTCACATTTCCACCACCGTTTAACGATGAGAAAATAAGTCTTATTTTTCGCATAATAAATACAACTTTGACTTATATATCATAGTGAAAATGCATTATTTTGTCAACACTTTGCGGGAAATTGCTTCTCAAAAGGCGTATTTTGGGACGAATTTTAATGTTATATTCAGACTCGGCCGAAATTCATACTATCCGGAACTCGCATTGCGGGCGATATACTGCTGTGCACCGTATTTGCTGTGGCATACAGCCAATTCGCCGCGTTTTTTCGCGATCGCACATCCACACAAATGAATCGTTCGTCAATTGTTAGACCAAGCCTGCAAGCCTCGGCTGTACCGCAAGCTTGCTTGCCGACTGCGCCTCTAAAGCGCCGGTTTGAAAATTACGCTTATAACTGCTGCCGTTTGGCATTTTACATTTTACTCCCCCCCCCCAACTATGGGGTGCAACACAAAGTTAGGGGAGGTAAATAAAAGAAACTCATCCTGCACGTTCCTTTATTATGCGACTTCAATGCAAGTCCGCGCGCTTAGTGGACATTAGGCAACCCAAAACGAATTTTGATTATATTATTTTGAAGAACTTACAATAAAACTCTTGATGTGGAGTTACTCCATATTGTATGATTTATTCAGAGGTGGAGAATGACAATACAAGATGTGGTAAAACAATGTGGTCTTACTATTGATACAATAAGATATTACGAGCGTATAGGGCTTATTGAAGTAGAAAAACGTGCTTACTTCAAAAATTACAGTCAGCAAGCACTTGAAACGCTCATGGCAATCAAAAAATTGCGATTGGCAAGACTATCAATATCTGAAATTAAGTTGTTTTTATCAATCGAAGTTGACCCAATGGATTTGAGCCGAGAACAAATGGATTCGATATCTACTGTTATAGATAAGGCAATAGAACGCACCCAAATTCGCACAAAAGAAATTGCCGAATCGCAACTGTTGCTGGAAAATATGAAACACAAACTTATTGGAGTGGCAAATGAAAATAAGTAGTATAATTTTACTTTTATTGTACTGTATACTGATGTTTGCAACTCTTTTTGTGAAAAACGATAAACTCAAGCTAACAAAATTGCTGGCGATATTGGGTATCGATGTAGCAATTGTCCATACAGTGTTTTTTTTCGTTGCTCAAAGCCATTGGGCAGTATTGCTGACAAGCCTTATACTATTTATGGCCTATGGAATTGCTAACGGCTTAATTTTGAAAAAATACATATATTGCATTGGGTAATACGATTTAGTATGTCTGCTCTGATATTCGTTTTATTTGTAATTTAGCAACGTTATTTACAGTACGGATTTGGACGTAACTTAATATAAAAAAACGGTAAATAAGCAGTGGGAGTACATAGCTCGTCCCGAGCGGAGCGAGGGTAAGTGAAGCGAGCAAAGCGTACGGAGCGCTACAAAATTCGTCGTCCTGTACTCGCCCACGCTTGAGCGGCAAGTAAAAAAAGCAATAGAAAAAGAGTTCACCTTGCGTGGACTCTTTTCTGTTGCGACCACTAAACGCAGCCGCTCAATCTGGTGGGGAGTACAGGGCTCGAACCTGTGACCCCCTGCTTGTAAGGCAGATGCTCTCCCAACTGAGCTAACTCCCCA
>CANRHP010000010.1 GCA_947630455.1 uncultured Clostridia bacterium | reverse complement strand
AAGGAGATGACCAGGTTCTTTACTTCTAATTTCTTTTCCATAATCTTAGCCCTCCGAACCACGCAAGGTGGGATTGAATGCGTCTCGCAAGCCGTTGCCGAACAGGTTGAAGCTCAACATGAGCAAGGCAAGGAACACGGATGGGAATATAACAATGTGAGGCGATGTCGTAAGATATTCTTGTCCCGCGGCAATCAATGTTCCGACGCTTGTGATGTTGCCCGTCTCCAAATTGATAATGCCCAAATAGCTCAGACTTGTTTCGGAGAATATCATGCTCGGAATTACCAATGCGCAGCTCGTAACAATCGTTCCTAAACTGTTTGGGAAAATGTGCTTAAACATAACACGAAAATCTTTTGCACCCAATGTTCTTGCCGCAAGCACGTACTCTTGGTTTTTGAAGCGGTAGAACTGCATACGCACCGTGCTTGCCATACCTATCCAACCCGTTGCAATAAATGCAAGGAACAATATAAGAATTTGTCCGGCATCTTTCATGTGATATTTCAGCAAAGTGATGACTATCATCATTGGGATCGCACTCAACACATCGGTGATACGTTCCATGGTGAGGTCTATTGCTCCGCCGAAGTAACCGGCAATTGCTCCCCATATTGCGCCTATCAACATGTTGACGGCGGCAATACTGATTGCGAAAATGAAACTAAACCGAGCGCCGCTGGACAAGCATGTCAAAATATCTTTGCCGGATTGTGTTGTGCCGAACACAAAATATGGCTCTGTTATTCCGTCTTTTAGGACATAGCTATGGTTGAATATATAGTATTCATAATAATTGACACGCACTTCGTAGTCTCCGCCAGATACTTGACGAGCGTACATATAATTGTACATCTCACCATCTATCATAAATCCGTCTTGTCCTTCAATACGAAGTGAATTGTAATTGTCTGTCAATTTGTCATGTAGAACGGTCCAATAAACCGGTTGCACATTGCCTTGATCGTCTACAACCGGCTGTGTTTTTCCACCAACCGATTTTGTCTTGTAATAATAATTTGCGTTACCTTTATCCTGCACAGCCGAGGGACGATCTGCTGTTCTCAATGTGGGATAGATGACTTGATTTCCTGTTTCATTTTGATACTTTTGTATCAACTCATATGTTTCGGGAGAAATTTGCATATATTGACAACCGTGAGATTGATAACTGTCCAAACGATAATGATATAATTCATTTGAAACTGTGTACTCTTGGTTTTTTATAGCATAATGTCCGCCGTTGCCTTCTTTTGCATTTTCAAGCTCACTTCCCATTGCATAATAGTAGATGAAGTTCGAATAACCTTCATCTTTTTCTTGGCAACCATCCCAAAAGTTTGTGTTCTCAAATAAGTGTGACTTTGGCAAGGCAAACTTAAATGTAGAATCATCGTATGCAACGGAATAAGGTGTAAACCAGGGAGCAATTACTGCAAATAACACCAAAAATGCAATTACACATGCTGCGACAACAGATCCTTTGTTTTTGCAAAAGCGTTTGAATGCGTCATAGAGATAACTGTGAGGTTTGGTATCCAATTTGACATCATGAGATAGGTTTTTATCACCTACAAGTTGAAATTTCTCTTGCGGTATATCTTTGATTTCTGTCATACTATCTCGCCCCCATTCTGATACGCGGATCGATAAATCCGTAACTTATATCTACGACAATTCCTGCAGCCAAGCCTACCAAGCAGTAGAAGCCCGACAGCAGCATAAAGAAATCGTAGTCCATATAATTGATAGAATCAAGGTACAGTCGACCAACTCCCGGTATACTAAACATTTGTTCAATGATAAGCGAACCGGAAAGAACCGCGACAAACTCCGACAAAATGCTGGGGAAAATGGGCACCATACTGTTTCGCAATGCATGCCGAACAGTCGCTTGCCCGCGAGTTAGCCCTTTTGTTCGCGCAAGCAGCATAAATTCGCTTGTAAGTACCTCGGTAAGCTCTGCTCTTGTAAACCTCGCATACCCGGCAATACTGCCCAAACTTAAAGAAAATACTGCCGGAAGCATACTTTTGAACATTGACCAACTGAAATAGTCATACCCCGAATCCATCTTCATCGGTAAAAGTTGGGTTTTGAAACAAAAGTACAATATCAAAACCCCATACACAATAGATGGAATTGAAATCAGTACTATTACGCCGGTGCTTATTACATGGTCGATCCAAGTATTCTTTTTGAGCGCGGCGAGTATGCCCAGACCCAAGCCGATAGGTACGCCTATAAGGCTGGAATAGACGTTTATCAACACCGTAGGCGGCAATCTTTCTACAAATGCGTCCCAAACGGGCTTGTTTTTATAACCCATCATTTTCATTCCTAAACCGAAATCGCCTTCTAATACGATCCGTTTAAGATATAATCCCAATTGTTCTAAGATCGGAACAGTGTCAAACCCCACAACATTGCCTTGACGGTCGTATTGTAAATTTTGAATATAACGGCGCGCTTCAAGTTGAAAATAAAACTTGTTGTTATCTACGCCGGGTGTACCTTCTACTGTTATCGGCAACATTTTGATAAGTACAAAACACATCAGCATGATTATGGCAAAACACATCACCATCAAAGCCAAACGTTTTAGTACATATTTAAGCATATACATAGTGCTTGTCTCCCGTTTCTTTTTAGGTAAAACAGCAGGGGCGAATAATTCCGCCCCTGCGTTATTGACATTACGTCAGCAAGTGACTTGCTTAGTTTTTGTAGAAGTCTCTGAGGTCGCCGCCTTGTTGTTGAACGAAAGCAGTCCATTCCTCATCGGTATAGTCAAATTGTCTATATTGCAATCCGCCGTAACCCAACATTACGTTGTATTCATCGGAAATGAAGTGCCACTTTGCTGCGCGCAACGAGGCGCCGTATCCACGAGAAGTCATAATAGCTTTATAATTTGTCAAAGCGTATTCTTCCAACATGGCAAGGATTTCAAGGCGTGCTTCTGTCGGACAATTTCCATCGGACCAGTTTGCGGTAGGATTAGCGGACATATTGCCATTCAAGCTATTGTACCAATCCACAACAGACAGTCTTAATGTTTCTCCTTCCCTGTCGTAGTCAACGCCGTCCACTTCGGGAAGCGTAAACTCAACAAATTCTTTTGACGTATCCCAATAAGGATGCAAACTCAAACCGATGTTAATGTTGCCGCCGATCATATAATACGGGTCAAATGGCGCATTGCCGAATCCGCTTGTAGAAAGATCGACGAGACCTTGCTGAAATGCTGCCGCCCAACCGTTGCCGGCGCTTGCGTCAAGCTTTACTTCAATTTTTCCTTCCAAGGCTGAACCTTCCACCAAAGTGTTAATCCAGTTTTGGATAAAACGAAGAGTTCTTTGTGAACTTTCATTATCGGCAGTTGTTCCAAAAAGTAACGTTATGTTTTTACTTGCGTCATAGTTGTACTTCGTGGCATTCGTTGTCAATTCTGTGATAGCTTGTTGCAAGAACTGCTTTGCCAACGGAAGATTGTAACCCGTTGTAACGTCATAGGCTTCGTCAACAGTGTCCATTGTTTGAGTTCCGTCTGTCCATTTGCCGTCAGCCGTTTGGGTCCAACCATAAGCGCGCAGGATGGCTTTCTTGCCCGCTTCGGATCCGCGATACGTAAGGTTGTTCTCAATGTCGTAATAGTAATCCTCACCCATCATTCCCAAGCAAGTTTGGTTTGCGGTGCTTGTTTCTTGATTGTAAGAATCTCTGTTGAGACTCAACGACAAAGCTTTTCTGAACTCTGTTATAGCGAGAATAGAGTTGTTTCTCTTGTTTTGATTCAAAGTATCCAAATCGCTGAACACCTGAACACCATACGTCGCAATCGAGGGAGAGTAGATTGCATATGTCGAATTTTTATAATCATCCGCAATAGTCACGTCTATTCCAAGACTGTCAACTTGACCGCTCCAAAACGCCAGCTGTGCCGCAGCGGATTGTTTAATGTATTGATAAACGATTTTATCTGTGAGATATTCTCCGCTTTGCAAGAAGTTTTCCGCTCCATAACCGTACCAATATTCATTTCTTTCCAGTCTCCATTCTTTATCGGCTTGGAAGAATGTCAATTTATACGGTCCCCAGCTTGCACTGGTTTCCAAACTATTGTTGTAGTTTGAAGTCCACTGTGTGCTGCCAAGTTGAGGCGCTTGTTTCGTTGTTTCAAACAAATCCATTTTTACCAAAGGCAAACTTGCAAAATCGTAAGCTGCGCGATAAGACAAAGAACCATCTTCTTTGAAGAAGCTAATGGGGTTGTCGAGTACAAGAATTATGTCATAGTTGCCCTCGCTGAAAATACCTACTTCGTCAAAGGAAAGCTCGTCGGGATACTGTCCACTGATTGTACCGACTACATCCAAGCCATCAGAAGAATACGGTCCGCTGGGTCCAAAATAATTGTCATACAAGTATTTAGCGGAAACATAGTCTTCGTCCGTGCCTTCGGGAACGGCAGGGTCACGAATCAATGTGTCGTCTGTGATCGGCACCCAGTTGCCGATGGCTCCTTCAATCGGAGTGACAGCATCAGCAACATCGAGCCCCCAAGAATTTTCCACATCAATGTATACAGTCAATCCCTTGTAAGAACCGTCTCCATCATATTTTCCATCAACTACAAAAGAGAAAGAAAGCCCAAGATCATTAAATGATTCAATGGATGTTCCGCGTCCTTGATAAACGTAGTTTTTGGCGTTGTGGATTTTTACGGCATTATTATAGTAGCTGTCTGCTCTTTCGAACAGAAAATCCGGACTCAATTGTTGTTGCATAGAATAGACAAAATCTTCTGCAAAAATGGGCGTGCCGTCGTCCCATGCCAAATCATTGCGCAAGGTGATTTTCCAAATATACTTTCCTTCGGAAATTTGAGCTGCTGTTAGTCCCCATTGTTCACCGTATTGAGCGGTTACATCTTGAAGCGCCGTAGCAGCACTGTAATTCACGACAAAATCATCGGCGACCAATCCGTCAACATTGAGCGTGCCATCTGCGTTATATTTGCCACCCTCAAATTTATAGTCATACTCGAAGAAAGCTGATCCAATGTATCCCATTATGGCATCATCAGCGCTGTCTACCGAATCAAGCTCGTTCCATGTAGAAGGTGTTTGACTTGCATATGTGTTGTACGTGTAGTTTTTACCGTCATCGACATATGTCTTGGGCAGTTTGGTGACAACTTCTCCTTTTTCGCGTACCGTAACTGCGCAAGTAGCTTTTGCCTCGCCGGCTGTTGCCGTGATCGTGGCTGTACCTTTCTTTACGCCGGTAACAACGCCGTTTTCCACTGTGGCAACAGAAGCGTCACTGGTGGACCAAGTTACTGCCGAGCCATCGGAAGCGGTTGCGGTGAGCGTCTCCGAAGCGCCTACTTCGATATTGATTTCGACACGACTGATCGTAACCGTTACGTTATTTGTAGGCTCATCGGGTTCACAAGCAGCAAGCAAGGTCGTTGATAACATAAACAACGCAATTGCTACTGCAAGTATCCTAATTGCTTTTTTCATTGTTTTTCCTCCATAAAAGATTTTTTGTTTTTATTTGCTACGAGCTTGGCAGCTCGGTTGCAAGCTGTTGCGCGGCGGCGCGGCTCCCCCTTTTTATTTCTCCCTCGCTTTCGCGGGCGCAGATCAATACGCCCTAACCTTTTTATTTTAACAAGCCTCTGCTGCTTTGTTCTCGCTTCCTTTACACAACGAAAAAAGGTAAACGATAATAAAAATGGAACGCTACAAGGCACCGCTACCGCTTTTGCGGTTTTCAACCGAAAAATGTAGAAAATTCGCCCTATACGTCCCGAATACACAACTTGGCTTATTAAGTTTCAAGCTAAACGTACAACCAGGGAGAACCTTCGGAGCCATTGAACTTGATTCTAAGGCGAGTTAACTATTCTCAGTTGATATTGACAAGATTTTACCATAGCTTTTCGCTTTACGTCAATCAAATGAAGGCATTTTTTGCGAAAAAAATGATTTTATTTTTTTTATTGCCGAATTGTATTGACTTTTAGGTAAAAATTTACTATGAGCGAACCGTTTTAATTTATTATATATGTATATGCCTTAATAAACAATTTTGATAATGCGCGCGGCAACTGTGGCATATACATTGGCGACAGTGAATAGAATGTAGCTGAAAACATATTGTTGCAAGGAGATACTATGAAAAAATTTGCCTGTCTGCTGTGCGTGGTGTGCATTGCCGCAATCTGCTGCGCCGCGCTTGCCGCCTGCGCCACCGACAAAATGAACACCGCTATCAAAAACGGCGACGACTACACCATTGTCGCCGCATACGACGATCAATCGCACATTGTATCCGCCGTACAGACTATCAAAATGACCAACCGCTGCGAAAACAGCTTTGATTCGGTGAAGCTGCACATCTACGCCAACCAATACCGACAGGACGCGGCGAATTCCGTCGTGCCAAACGTATATCGCACAAAAGCCTATCCCAACGGCGAAAGCTGGGGAGACATAACCTTTGACAGCGTAAAAGTGGGCGGAGTCCCAGTTGCTTACACCGTAGAAGGCTTGGATTGCGATATTTTGTCTGTACCTATTGAAGGAGGGCTGTTTCCCGACAAATCGGCGGAAATCGAGCTGACTTATCAGGTTCAGCTTGCCAACACGCACCACCGCCTGGGCTACAACGACAACACGGTCAACCTCGGCAACTGGTACCCGATACTTTGCCATGTGGATAACGACTGCTACACAGAAAGCCCCTACTACAATGTGGGAGATCCGTTTGTAAGCGACGCCGCCAACTACAACGTGAGCATGACGCTGCCGGAAAAATACGTCGTCGCTTCGACCGGGGAGCTTGTAGAGGCAACAAACAACAACGGCAATGTTACATACAACTACAAGGCAAATGCGGTGCGCGACTTTGCAATGGTAGCTTCTGCCAACTTTACAAAAATAACCCGTACTGTAGGCAATACGCAGATAAACTATTACTACTACGCCGATACGGACGCGGAAACAAGTCTCGATACCGCCTGCGGTATGTTTGAATACCTCAATAAAAATGTTGGCGCTTACCCTTACTCGCAATACAACGTTGTGGAAACGGAGTTTTGCTACGGCGGAATGGAATATCCCAATTTGGTGATGATCACCAGCGGCAGCACAAGCTACCAAGAAGCTATCGCGCATGAAACGGCACATCAATGGTTTTACGGCATTGTGGGAAACGATCAGATAGCAAACGCCTGGATGGATGAGGGACTATCCGAATACCTCACATATCTATATATGGATAGTACCGGGAAAATGCCGCTGAACCGCAATGTTCTGGGCTGCACTCAAACATACGTCACATACGTGGACGTGCTTAACCGCTACTACGAAAATGTCGATCGCACAATGCGTAATGTTGCCGACTACAAGTCGGACAGTGAATACGTTGTGTTTACTTACGTCAAGGGCAGCTTGATGTTCAACACCGTGTACGAAACCGTAGGCTCAAACAAGTTTTGGAAAGCGCTTGCCTCCTACTTTGACGAGGCACAGTTTACGATAGCTCCCGCCAGTCAATTGATAGGCTGCTTTGCCAATGTCTGCGGCGAAGAAGCGGCTAATATCTTTACTAAATTTATCGAAGGTAAGGAAATTATTGGAAAAGTGACGGATTAAAAATCGCATCGGATATTATCCGCAAAACGGCTTCACGTCGAGCTGCGCCCTCGTTGCAGATTATTTTGAGTGGAATAATCCTCGCTCTCGATGAAACAAGGTCGAAATTGGTGTTTGATAGGTGAAGTTTGACGCTATGCGTCAAGTGAAGTACGTGCAATGCGCGTGTGAAGTATTTGCCTTGCGGCAAATGTGAAGTTTTGCGGCTGCGCCGCAAAGTTGAGGTCGTACATCAGTTAGACGAGCGGACTTGTTACCATTCGGACTATATTGGTAATAAAAACAGATGAATTAAAATAAAGTTTACTTCTAATATCCCTCTGCCACACTTACGCGGTTTCCCGTCCCCATAGGCACGCTGCGCTGTTGCCAATGGGGACGGTTGTTGTTACTGTTGTTGACTGTATCTCCAATGGGGGGGGTGAGCGGCGGGGGAGTGGAACGGTGGGGTCTACCGAGAGCGAGCATGTCCCCCATGCAAAATAATCTGCAACAAGTGTGCCACACCAAGTCTCGACAATGTCGCTAAGCGGTGTGGCACACGCAGTGAAGCCTTTTTGCAGGGGATATGCGAGCGACCCCCTTTTTGAGCGCAATCGCACGAGCGACTTGCAAAGCGGAATGTTTTGTGCTACAATTAAATCACAGTGAGGTGAAATATGCGAGTTTTTGTTGCACTTGAATTGCCGCAAAAGGTAAAGGATAATCTTGAGCGCTCGTCTCGTCAATTTGCAGAATTTGCAAACGGCGGCAGCTTTGTGCCGAAGGATAACTTGCACCTTACGCTGCATTTTCTCGGAAATGTTGAACCCAGTGATTTGATATACGTGCAGAGTGCAATGGACGCCGTAAAAAATCTGCCAGCACCAACACTTGCCGTAATGCAATTTGCAATGCAACGCACCAACGACATAGTGTGGGCAAAAATCCGTCAAAGCACCGAGCTGACCGAGCTGCACGATAAGCTTGGTGAAAGGTTGGAAACCAACGGATTTGAGGTGGAACATCGCGCCTATCGTCCGCATGTGACGCTGATTCGCAAAAAAAGCTTTACGCTGCCTTTCTCGGAAGTGACAAAAAATGTGCAGGTGTTTAATATGCCCTTTGCCGCGACAAAACTAACGCTGTTTGAAAGCGTGTTTGATGGCGGGGGAGTAACATATCGTCCGCTATACACTGTAGAATTGAAGGTATGCGACGAGTAAAGCCTTGCGCTATCCTTTTTGCAGCTAACAAAAAAGTCCAAACCATTTGAGTGGTGTATCTTAGAAAGCGTGAGGCTTTTGATACGCACCATTTAAGGCTTGGACTTTTTTTGTTGACCTGAAACTACTCTACCGTTGACTTATGCGGGCAATTCCTCATCTACAGACGGAGATTTATCTTCATCAGAAAGGTCGGAAACAGTATTTGCCTGCTTGTCTGCCTGCTCCTCAGCAGAATATGTCTCTTCGGGGACGGTTTGCTCACAAGGACTTGTTTGTTCGGACAACGTTACCTCGGAAGGCACCGCTTGCTCTTTCGGCGCGGAGTAATCGGGAGTTGGGTCGGACGCGGACGTCGGCGCGTCGGGGTCTGTAGATTCATCCGAGATTGTTTTTTGATCAAAAGCAAGTTCCTCGGCAATTGACAATCCGTCGCCGGGCATAGGAGCTACTTCCAACCGGGCAACATCGGACGCGGCGGGCTCAACGGACTCAGACGTAGACGCAGACGCCGCGGCTATCGGGGACGCGTTCTCGCCGACAGAGGGCTTTTTGTCCTTGACGACACGCTGTCCTATTACATAACAGATATCGGAAGAATTTGCCACCATGCCGGAAAGTGCTTCTCGATTGGCGTTCAGACGTTCCTCAAAAATCAGCCACTTGCCGTCGGAGTGCATTGCGCTGGGCAACGCAAGCATCAAAGCTACGTATACGGCTGTTTTTGTTTCGACGGGAAGCTCGTCGTATTCGGTAACGGTGTTGCCCTCCTTGAGTTGAAGCTTGTACTGTTGTTCTATCAATCGACCATTGCCGCCCGTGTAACCGTTGAGAAACTGCGTGGCTACAAGTAGTATACTTTTTACCTTGTCCGCTATAAGCAGAGATACTATCTCGTTGTGACCGATGGTTACTTTTAGATTGTTGAGAGTCTTTGCCTCGGCGGCGGCAACGCCCACCTTTGCACGGGCGGTACTCGCTGCAACATAAGTGCTTAATTGCTTGTTGCGCTGCTCTTCCAATTGCGCCTGACGGGCAGTGAGCAGATCAATTTCCTGCTGTTTGGCTTCGATCTCTTCAACAGACACCTCCGGAGCAGGGCTACTTTGCAAGATGGAAGACAAATTGTCTATCTTTTCGGATAATTGAGAGCGCATTGTATCGAATTCGGCAATTATTTTACGCAAGCCCTCTACGCCCGATTCCAGATCCATCGCCACGACCTTGTCAACGTCCAAGCCTTTTAGTTTAAATTCTATCTCCAGTTCGTTGTGCAGCTCATCGTATTCCTTTTGTTTGGATTCATAGAGCCATTGAGTCTTTTCCAACTCCAAACGCTTGCGGAAAATGTCTTTTTCCGTGTTTTGTACGGAATCCAACAGCATCTGACGTTCACTTTCCACATCGCCAAGCTCGTAACGGAAATTGGTGACTGCCTGTTCGAGATCGTCTGTGCCGGCATAGCCCTGCGCTTTGAGTGTGGATTCGGCAATCTGCTGCTCGTTGACCTTGACGGTTTTTGTGTTTTCGATTATCGCGCCGTTGATATCGTCCAATCGCGACTCTATGTTTTCCAACTGACGTGTGAGCGCTTTGTACTGTTCGTAACCGCTGCTTAGCCGCACACCGATATCCGACAGCTCATCCTTGATTTTGTCGTTTGTAGCTATAAGATTGTCAATAGAGGTGCGGGTGTCGTCGAAGCCCGACTGCGTCTCCTGCAAATAATTCAACCGACTTTTAAGCGCCGCAATCTTTACCCGGAGCGACTCTGCGGTGCGTTTGAACTCGCCCAGCTCCGCCTCGTTGCGCACGGCGTCCTGCTGAACATCCAACAAATATTTTGTGCCATTGTTGCTGCTTAGCGCTTTGAGATAGTTAAATACGGCTTCATTTGTATTTTGTGAAACGATCTCGTTGTAACGACGGTTGATGTTGTCCTTTTCACGCTGAAGCGTTTCCATTTCGACGGCATTGATCTCTATGTGTCGGGCAATTTCCTTTAACGATCCTTCCAGCTGACTGATGCGCTCGATGATCAGATCACGATCCATGCTGCGAGCGCCGATTTCCTGTTTGAGAGTTTCTACCTCTTTATCGTTGAAGCTTACCGTAGCGGCAAAAATGCCGGTGGCGTCGTCGCTGAAAACCTTTTGACTGTTTAGATAAACCTCGCGTTTAAATTCTTCCTGTTTGCGCAATAATGTTTTTTCCAAATCCGCTTCCAGCTTGCTTTTCGACTGCTCCAACTGAATTAAGCGGTACTTGTAATCTTCCAGTGCGCGATCCAGGTTGCGCTGCTTTTCTTTTAGAGACAAATTGATCGTGTCCAGCTTGGAATATTTAGTGTCCAGCACCTGCAAAATCGTCTCGCGCGCCTTGAAGGGCGTGACGGTGTTGTCTATATCCGCAACGGCGCGAAAACGTTTGACCTGAACCACAAGATTGCTTTCCTTTTCCGCAATCTGACTCTCTTTTACGGCAAGCTCACCGGAAAGCTTTTCCAGCTGAGCATTGACTTCGTCGATCTTGACATCAATGCGCACCGCTTCCAGCAATTCTCCGACCGAGCGTGCAGGTATATTGAATGCGTCTAAGCTTTCCTTGACCTCGTCGAGCGTCTTTTCCACCGTGCCCAGCCGCTCCTGATATAGGGCCTTTTCGGCGATCAGTCTTTCCCGCTTGTCATTAAGCTCCAACAGCTGCTCGTTCAATTTTTTGTTCTTTTCGTACAATGACGCAATATATGTCAGTTCGTTGTTGATGGCTTCTATACGGGTGCGCTTGTCCTGCGTCAGAGCGTATTGTTTGTTTTTTTCTTCCAGCTGTTGACGAATATTCGCGAGCTCTTTTTCATGCCACTCCAATTCCCCGGTGATCTCGTAACGTCGTTTTTCGTAGGAATCACGCTGTTCGGTGACGGATTGCAGCGTCTTGACCTTGGGAATAAGCAGCTCCACATCATCGTGCAGCTTGACCTTCGCCCGAGCCTCCTCCACGTCCGGCTGACGAGCAATCAATTTGTTGTACTTGTTTTGCGTTTCATTGAGCTTTGCGGCGATGTCGGCACGAATTGTATCCACATTTTGCTTGGCTTTGAGCTCACCTAATTGAGCAGTCGCAACCGTTATGTCACGAACAAGAGTATCCAACTCGGCATTTACGGCGCTGAGATCATCGGCGGATGCCGGCACTGCGTCTGCAACATATTTTTTCAGACGGTGCATTGCATTGGCTTTGAGCTCTTGCGCTTCCGCATTGGAACGCTCTATGCTCTGCTGCACATCGCTGAGCAAACGAATTTCGTCAAATTGAAGCAGATCGCCATGGAAGCACTCCACGGCTTTGTTGTTGACATAACCGACACGCAGCAACCCCGAAACAGACGTTCCCACAAGCGCTTCTATATATTCTACGGCATGAGTTCGCGCCACCACCTGATAAATCCCGTCCACCTTTTTTTTCAGTACGGTACGAGTTGTGCCGTCTTCATTGTGAAGACGGTTGAGCGAATAGGTTTCATCGTTTACACAAAACTCTATTTCCACGTCGCGGGCACACTCTGCCTGTTCGAAACAGTAGTCGAAATAATTGCTTAGTCTGCCGCCGCGCTTTGTTACAAGTTTTTTGCCGTCGGACGAGGTACCGAAGGTGAAATACTGTTTTTCGTTGGTTTGTAGGTCGGTTGCAACAACCTTAACTATTTTCATGGGAAACCTCTCGTACTATGCTTTCGAGTTTTGTAGGGAAATCTGTTGATTGCGGCGATTTTTTGTGTTAAAATAAAAATCAGTTTACTGCGTCCGTCACAGACATATACTCGGGCATTGTAGCTTATTGATTATTATAAAACATTAAACAAAAATAATCAATACTTTCATGGCAAAAGAGGTAAATATGGCATTTTGTATCAAAGAAAAACAGTTTGTCGACACCGGCTACACCGCAGTTGAAAACAAGTTTTTTGTCAATTTTATGCCCGACGCACCCGACATCCGCTCGGCAATATATTTGTTGGGACTGACGCTTGCGGGCAGTGACGGCGATGACAATTCCTGCGAAACGATTGCCAACAAACTTAACATATCCGAAGAAGAAGTGCTGGACGCCTACCGTTATTGGGAGGAATTGGGGCTTGTTACTGTGATTAACGCCAATCCCACGCAGATACTTTATCACACGATAGGCAGCAATTCCACGTTGAAAAAAATCAAGCCGGGCAAATATGCCAAATTCTCCAAGCAAATGCAAGCGGCGATCGACGGAAGAATGCTCACTGTGAACGAATACAACGAGTACTATACGTTCCTCGAGGAAACCACGTTCGCACCCGACGCACTTGTTTACATAGCTAAGTACTGCGCGGAGTTGAAGGGCAGTAATATATCATATCAATATATACTTACTGTTGCACGTAATCAACTGGTACGAGGTGCAACAACGCTTGCCGCCGTAAGCGAAAATTTAAAAAGTCAACAAAAGTACGACGACGACTTGAAGCTTGTATTGAAAGCAATGTCCTCAAACCGTGCGATAGATTACGCCGATCGAGTCAACTACGAAAAATGGATCAAAGAATACGGATTTTCTCTCGATACCGTTATTGCCGTTGCCAAAACCTGCAGAACGGGAGGAATGACAAAATTGGACAGCAAGCTTTCGGAGTACTATGGCAAGGGCGCTTTGTCCACAAAAGAAATACAGGAATACGAAACGGAAAAAGCATGTATGTACGAGCTGGCGCGGGGATTGACAAGAGCCATAGGGGTGTATTATCAAAGCCTCGACTCCGTTGTGGACGAATATGTGGTAGCCTGGTTGAGACGCGGCTATGACGACGAAACGCTCCTCGCAATTGCAAAATTTTGCTTCAAGAGCGGCATACGTACTCTTGCCGGGGTTGCATCCATCATAGACAAGCTGTACAAAAACGGCGTGGTAAATTTGGAATCACTCGACAGTTATTTGGCTGTAATGGCGGACACAGACAGTAAAATCCAGACGATACTGACACAATGCGGACTGGACAGACGCACCACGGCAAACGATAGATTGCTGTACAAAACCTGGACGGAAGCCTGGCGGCTCGATTACGAATTGATAGTCTACGCGGCACAGCTGGCAACGGGCACTCGCTCTCCAATGGCATACGTGAACAGGGTGCTTTCCGATTGGAAACAGCGGGGCGTGACAACAGTGGAACAGGCTAAGCTTGTTTTGCCAAACGCCGCCTCAAGCACCACAGCTACATCTGCCGCATTTGTGGGCGGCACGGTGATAGAACGCAGACACTATACGGATGAAGAGATAAACTCGTTGTTTTCCGCGCTGGATGAGGAGGACTGATGAACAAGCAACAACTTTTGCAACAAGCCAAACGCATAGTGGACAACCGCCGCTATGCCGCCGAAGAACAAACGGAAAACACGCTGGAGCAACTCCGTCAAAACGACGAATGGCGCATTGCGGAACAGCGACTGCGCTCGGCACAGGTGGATCTCGCAATGAATATCGGCGACGTCAAGGAGTTGAAAAACACCATCGCAGCATTGGAAAAAGAACAAGCTGAGCTGCTTGGAAAATTGGGTGTGGATCCAAGTGAACTTACGCCTCAATACAGCTGCAAGCTGTGTAACGACACAGGTTATTTCAACGGTCAAATGTGCGAATGTCTGCAAACGGAGCTGCGCCGTCTTATTATTGCGGGAAGCAACGTACCCAACAAGGAATTTACCTTTGAAAACAGCGCCGAAACGGTCAAGCATAATATAGCAATATACAAAAAAGTAAAGCAGATTTGCGACTCGGGTGATAAAAACATACTGTTGACAGGACAAGTTGGCACAGGCAAAACTTATTTACTCACCGCCGCCGCCAACTATGCGGCGCAGCTTAACAAAAGCACACTGTTCGTCACGTCCTATTCGCTCAACGCGGATTTTCTAAATGCCTATCTCGACGGACAGGAGTCATCCTCCGCGCTGCTGGACAACCTGATTGATGTAGATCTGCTGTTGATTGACGATTTGGGCACTGAAAGACTTGTCAACAATGTTACAGCAAACTTCCTTTTCAACGTACTGAACGAAAGGCTGTTGCTGCACAAGCAAATTTTCTTTACAACAAATTTGCAGCTGAAAGATATCCAAGACAGATACGACGAACGGATTGTTTCCCGCTTGTTGGATCAAAGCCGTACATTTATTGCGCAGCTTACGGGCAACGATAAACGACTTTCCAAAGGCTGTGTACAATAGACAATAACTTTTAATAGAAGGACGGTATGGCAAAAACCATACCGTTTTTTTGACCCTACGCTCTGTTTTTACCCGCCGAGGCTTGCCAACGACGGATATTTTTGCAGCGATAACAAAAAATTTTACCGTTTGCTATTGAAATTGCATATCATTTGTGATAGAATACATTGACAAACATAGAAAGAGGCTCAACGAAATGAATTTATTGTTGGCATTTGCACAGTCCTATCAGGAATTACAGGACAACAAACTGTTCGGAGTGTTTTTCGGACACGAGTTGGGTGAACCTGCATATACCGGATGGGAAGTTCAGTTGATATTTATTCTGCGCGTTTTGATCGCAGGCTTGCTTGGCATCGTTATCGGCATAGAACGCAACCGCCGTCAAAAAGAGGCGGGCATGGCAACGCACTTTATAGTAGGATGCGCCGCGGCACTGTTTACTATGGTATCTATGGCAATGCGCGATATAGGCGACGGTGAACGTATTGCCGCGCAGGTAGTTTCAGGTATATCCTTCCTTGGTGCCGGAGTCATATTCTTCCGCAGAGAGAATTTGCGCGGACTTACCACCGCAGCAGGTATTTGGGCGACGGCAGCTATAGGTATGGCAGTAGGCGCCGGAATGCCCATTGTCGCCGTTGCTTCCACCGCGATAATACTCGGTATACAGATGTTTTTGCATAGCAAGGTGGTTTTGCGCAAAAACCGCAAACATATGCTTTTTGTCAAGTTTGTGTACAGCGACACAACGAAAAACTTTCTCATCAAGCACTTTGACAGCGACAGCTTTCACCGCATCAAGATCACCAAAGACGGCGAACATATGATTGCCGAGGCAGTTATATATACCAAACAAAATTTCTATGCCAATGAGCTTTGTGACTTGATGAGCTCTCATCCCGACGTACTATCCATTGAACGCCTTGAGGATATTTGATTTTTGCAACACAGTAACGGCATCGCCATTTGTGAGCGATGCCGTTACTGTTTGTTTTCCCAAGTTCTTTTTTACTTTCTAACAAAAAAATAATGTCCCTAAAGTTGCCTGATGCCGTCGGTTGTAAAAAGGACTACCCCAAAAAAGTAGTCCCCTTGGAGCTGATAACCGGATTTGAACCGGTGACCCCGTCCTTACCAAGGACGTGCTCTACCGACTGAGCCATATCAGCAACACCTTGCTTATTATATCTTGTTTGGACAAAGTTGTCAATAACTTTAAGCAAACTACTTGATATTATGACTTCAAAATATTGGTTGTCTACTCGTCGTTTCAAAAACACAAACAAAATCGGTAAGACTTATATGTATTCCACTCAACAAGCCACGCCAACCTCTTTCCGTCAATGATTTTAGTACCCACACCGCTGCTATCTATCCGATTGGTGCAAAAATTCTCCGTGTGTGGCGCTACAATGTCATTTATTCACAGCCGCTCGGCATGCAGGCTTGGAAAAATTATAGTTTGTTTAATATCTCCGAAATATCGGCATTTAAGCATATAGACTGCCTTTCTATCTGACTTGGACAAAATGCCTCGCCGTAGTTGACGCAGGCGTATGTCGCTTGCTTATTTTGTGCGGTCAGCCGCCAAAATGGGTATTTGATGATAGAGGGAGTATTGTAGCCGACTCCGATTTCTAAATAGAGCACGTTGCCTTGTGCATGAGTATTTATAAATCGTTCGTACCGCTCGCAAGCGATGTTCCAACCCTCGTCCTGCACAAACTTGTCGTCGGCGCGCAGATTCATCGTCATGGGCTGTCCACAGATAGGGCAATGCGGAATAAGCACATGCGGTATCTTCATATCGCGCTGCTCTGCCACCATGTGACGAACAATCTCTTCGTTATCATACGTTTTGTTGTGACAAGGCTCGGAACACTGAAAAAGTCCGTAATCTCCCTGCGTGTAAAAGAGCCGCGTTTTATCAAAGCCCGCCCTTTGAAAGCAGTGGTCGACATTGGTGGTAATGACGAAATAGTTCTTGTCTCTCACAAGCTCCAGCAGCTTTTGATAGACGGGCTTGGGTGGGTCCATATAGCGATTGATGAGGATATAACGCGACCAATATGCCCAATGCTCCTCGGGTGTTTGATATGGATAGAAGCCTCCCGAATACATATCATGGAAACCATATTTTTCCTCGAAATCAGAAAAATACCGCTCAAAGCGTTCGCCCGAATAGGTAAATCCAGCCGCCGTGGAAAGTCCCGCGCCCGCGCCGATCACGACGGCATCGGCATAAGCAAAAGCCGCTTTCAAGCGTTCGATGTCCGACGCAATGTTTTTCATGTCTTTTATGTTACTTGCAATCATATTCTCTCAACCTCTTATGTCTATAATTTCATCTTGACACCTGCCGCAATCGGAACAGCCGTTACAGATCAGGCGATTGCCGCAATTTATGCAGTTTCTGCGATAATGCGGCTTATAAAGCACGCTTTCGGGAATGGCTAAGCCCTTTCGGTCGCAAAGTTTGAACGCAATCGGCTTGCCTTTACACGCAAGTCCTTCCGAATAGGCGAGATAGGTTTGGCGCACCTTGCTCTTGATAAACCGCGTAACGCCGTTTTTCACATAATAATTGCCCGTTTCAATAAATGCAAACGTAACATTGTGCGCCTCACACTCGTCGTGCAGTTTCTTCACCCACTCGTAACGGCAGGGGCGGGCGCCGTCATAGTTTTCCCCTCCGCAAATTACCTGCTCGATCTGTCCCTCGTCAAGGTACTTGTCTATCGTGATCTCCCCGATGAGCGGTGCGGTCATAATTCCCTTGTGCTTGAAGGGCAGCTCGTGAAGTATGGGGATACGCTCGTCTGCGCGACGTTGGTTTTCGCAAGTGACGTTGAAAAACACATTTTCCCACCCGTCGACCCAATCACGCGGCAAGCATTTTTCCACCCTCTGCGGGCGTTTGGTCAGCAAAAAGAATTTCACGTCGGAGCGCTCGCGCATGATGTCCCACGCCTCGTTTCTCCATTTGTCCGCACCTTCTACGAAAAAGTCCGAGGACATACAGACTCGGATCATCTCGCCGCTTTGTATCTTGTATCTGCCGCGCCTGTCCCTTGACAGAGGGTAGGAAAATCCAGATGTCTTTGTGACGACGGAGCTATCCGATCGCCCGTGACTCTGGTCGAGAAAATACATATAGCAGTGTGCGCAGCCCTCGCTGCATTTTTGGCAGCCGTGCCACGGATTCCAAATATCATGCATAATTCAACCTTCCTTTCCAAGAAGTTTCGCGTAAATCTTTCGGTCTTGTTCCTTAAACACATTGAATACTACCTTGATTTTGCTTTCCGTTTCATGCTTGTATTCCATTACCGTCCGAACGGCGATTTCGGCGGCGCGCTCGTTGGGAAAGTTGAATTCGCCCGTAGAGATACAGCAAAACGCAAGGCTTTTCAGTCCGTTTTTATCGGCAAGAGCAAGGCAGGAACGGTAACAGCTTTCAAGCAATCGCTCGTGTTCGGCGGTGAGTTCGCCAAAGACAATGGGACCGACGGTGTGCAGAATATACTTGCATGGCAAATTGTAGCCATGTGTGATCTTCGCCTCACCTGTAGGCTCTTCGTGCCCCTGCGCTTTCATTAGTTCAGCACATTCCAGCCGCAGTTGAATGCCCGCAAAGGTGTGTATGGCGTTGTCGATACAGCCGTGATTGGGACAAAAACAGCCGAGCATTTGTGAGTTTGCGGCATTGACGATTCCGTCGCATTTCAACGTCGTAATATCGCCTTGCCAAAGATAGATGTCTGGCTGAACGTGCGAAAGGTCGGCAACATCCGTTATGCCTTTAAGCCGCAGTTCTTCGCGTAAATATTCGTCTTGCACGCGCAAAAAATCTTTACTCGCCGCGCACGGTTTACGCACATTGAAAAGCGCGCGCAAGAGGCGCTTTTGAGAATACTCGTCGTCGGGAATTTCCGCCCGCGCGTTTTGCTCGTCAATCAGATATTCAATAAGATATTTTCGTCTTTGCGCTTGTTTCACCGCTTTATCTCCTTTCTACTGCCGCCACGGGGCATACCGAAAAGCAATTTCCGCAATGCAAGCAATTTTCTTGTCGGATTGCCGCTTTACCTACAATGTCAATACAGTTTTGCGGGCATACAGAGAGGCACTTTCCGCACCCGTTGCACTTATCCGTAATATAGTAACCGCCCGAATTTGTTTTTTCCCCACCGAAAGTAAACGAAAAACGCTCGATAGGTTTTCGAGAGAGATCAAACCATTCTCCGCAACCCCTAAAAAGACAAAATACGGTAAGAGCGCAGCGGGATTGCTCGGTAGGATAAATCTCGAACATATAAGAATTTTTACAAAGTAACCCCGAAAGACGTTCCGCTCCGATTTCTTTTATTTCACCGCGCACGGACACCGAAATGCAGGATAGAGTTTTTTCACCCTTTATCCCCGTAAGAGAAAGGTAGCCGTTTGTTTTTAGCCGCTTATAAAAACTTTTGCCTTTCACCGTCAGAAAATATAACCCGTTTTCGTCATAGTCCATAATATCCACAGCGCACGTTGCGGGATTGCCGTTTTCGTCATTCGTCGCCATTATGACGGTATGAATTTGTTCTTGTAAAAATTTGAATACTTCGGTTGTTTCCATATCTATAATCAAATATGTTAAGAGCGTAGCCGCATAACGGTTGCGCTCTTAACCCTCGTTGATTAGAATTTACCGTTATTATTTGCCCAAGCGGACTTTTCGGCAATCGTTTCCATAACGTCCCAATGCTCCGCAATCTTTCCGTTTTCCACGCGCCACAAATCATAATAAGCGGTAGGCTTGCCGCCGAATGTGCCTTCGGAAACGCCGAGTACCATATCACCCTGCGCAAGCACTTGATGAACCTTATCGTAAATCATGGCAATGCCCGCTTTACCGAGAGCTTCAAGAGCCGCGCCGAGTCCCGAAAGACCGTCTGCAATACCCGTGTTGTGCTGCAAATAGGTATCACCGTCGAAATAAGTCGGCGTTTTTTGCGGATTCTTGCCTTGCATAACATCGAAAAGAAAATCTTTTACGATTTTACGGTTAATTTCCGTTTTGTCAAGATCTCTCGCTTCGGTCTGTCCGTCGATTTGAGTTCTTCCAGACGGATTCGGCGCGGAAATTGCCGCAAGATTGTCCCAATGCTCTGCAATCAAGCCGTTTTCAAAACGGAAAATGTCGAAAGCGACCTGTTCGCCCGCACCCGCAAAATTGTAGACGGTTTGCATAAACACCTTGTCGCCGTCCTCATAAGCGCGAATCGTGTTTACGGTAGTTTTGACGGGCGCACTTCCGAGGTAAGCGACCGAGCCGCAGAACGCCTCTCTGCCTGTTGCGTATGAAAGATTGTGCTGAATATAATTCTCTTTCAAAAGCGATTTGGCTTTCTCCACGTCGCCGCTCGCAAAGCAACCGATAAGTTCTTTTGCTTTCTGAATGTTGTTTGACATAATGGACACCTCCGAAAAATTAGAATGATTTTTGTAACCTTACCGATTACACCCATAGTATAGCACTTGAAATAGAAAAATGCCGAAATGTTACAATTCTATTACCCGATAATAAATTAGTTACATGGTTTCTGTTTTGAACTATTGACGAAGTACACCGTTTTATGCTATAGTAACGGTATCTTTCGAGGAGGAGGCAAAGAAATTGTTGACGAAAGAAGAACTGCCCGAATGTCCTGTTGCAACTACCGTTCAGCTCATCGGTAATAAATGGAAACTGTTACTGATTCGCAATCTGATGTATAACGGAAAACAACGTTTCAGTGATTTTATCAAGACAATCCCCTCAATAAGTAAAAAAGTTCTTACGGACAACTTGCGTGCATTGCAAGAGGACGGACTTGTCGAAAGAGAAGTATTTGCAGAAGTACCGCCGCGCGTTGAATATTCTTTATCTCCGCTCGGAATGTCATTGAAACCAATTCTCGACGCGATGTCTGATTGGGGAACAGAATATAAATGCAGCTTACAATAAGTTGAGAAAAATTTGTATTTTTCACATACAAGCCCGGGAATTTACTATGCAAACATAAAGGCGAGGTTTTGACCTCGCCGTTTTTGTTAATTTGCTTCACATTATTTTATACTTTTCTGTAAGGGGTTAATTGCCGCCGTTTGTTGATTATTTGCTTACAATGATTTTGCAAATTGCTCAATATCCTTGTATATTTTTTCTTCAAACGGGTTGCCTAATCCGCAGTAGCTCAATACACCGTTATTGCCCGTGTATGTGTAATTTGACATACGGGAGCCGCTTTCACAGTAGGTAAACAGCTTCAAATATGCCTGACGCGCCGAGTCTAAGCTTTCATTTTGCGCAAGCGCATATATCTCCACTGCCGGAAGAGCGCTGATGGCGTAGGATACGTAGTAAGCGGCATTGTCAAATGCAACATAATACCAATAATCGGTATTTTCGTACTCCACTTCGTCTTGCCCGATATACCACGCAAGGATATCCTTGTATTTTTGATCGAAGTTGTCTGTTACTTGTCCGGTGTAGGCTGCCCACTCCAACTCGTCCACCGCTGCGGAAACGATTATCGTTTGCAACATATATGTCAACGAATCCAGCCGCAAAAATTCCATTCCATCCGATATACCGCTTGATTTGTTTTGTCCCAACCAAGCAAGAAACAGCATTTCATCACCTTGCGACTGCGTTTCGTCATGGTCGTAGCTCAACGCTACACCGCCATTGTGAACGTTTTCATAGTAGTGACCGAACTCATGTACAAACGTGAACGCGTCGTCGTAGCCATAATATTGGTCGTCGCCCTGTTGAAAGTAACAAATACCCATGCCGCCGCTGCCGTTTTCGTCGGAAATCCAGGTCGTATAGGCGCCCTCGCCTGTACCGCGGAAGTATTTGCCTGTTCTGAACATATCATTAACAGCATTTGTAAACCCGATTTTTTTGCCTTCCACGTTGGCGTTGTCCAACCAGTTGAAATAATCGCCAATGTAATTGACGGCGTCCTTGTTGTCGTCAAGAATCGAATCGTATCTCAAACCATAGTAAAAGTTTTCATTGGCGGTATTACTTGCGCTGAAATAGCCCTCATCGTCTACATAATCGAGCAGTTTGTATGAAAGATCGATATAAACTGGCGCGATGTACTGTTTGATGTAGCTGCGCATAGTCTTGATCTCCGTCTCGCCGTACTCGCGATTGTAAATTTCCTTGTAGGCATATTCCATATAGTTGCCGTATCCGTAGCTCTTTGCTTCGTCATTGTAAGCCGAAACAAGCTGTTTGTAAAGAGTGTTGAATGTATCGACGCCGCTATTTGATTGTATCGCTTCGTAATAGGAATCTATGACGCCACCTGCCGTACTGCTGTCGGGAGCATTGATATACGAGCGCGCCATTGCAAGAGTTTCATCCGCATTGTAGCCATACGCCGTCCAAAAAGCGTTGCCGAAAGATTTGTCCGCTTTCAAAAAAAGATCACAGTAGTTGATGTACATCTCGTCGTAGAAGTCGGAAATAACGGTGTAGTTGAGCTCATTGACGTCATAGTACAGCAAAGCCCAACTGTACTGACTGTCCAGATATCCTATATCGTTTTCAAACGATTCAAATGCGTTTATAAACCGAGATAAATTGTCGGCTGCATTGCAGGCGTCGTAATGAACAACGATCTGCTGCTTGCGGGCGTCGTTGAAGTTGTACATATTATCGTAATTTCGCGCGCCCTCATTGCGACCATACACATTGCAGCCCTCATAACTGCATTTGACATATGCAAAGTAGCTGTCACCGAAATCATGCGTTGTATGTTGAACTGTGCCGCCCTGTTCGCCGGAAGAGTTAGCCGTCCAGCGCGCATACAGCGTGATGTCCTCGGTAACAGGCTGCGTCGTCCATTGTATACCGCCGGACACAGCTGTCCACCAGCCGTCAAAACGGTAGTTGGCACGACTTGGCTGCGGAAGCGAAACAGCTTCGCCGTCATTTACGGCAAGCACACTGTTGTTCGTCACGCCGTCATTGTAAACAAGCATAACGGTGTGTGTCGTAGGTTGAATTTGACCTCCGCCCTGTTCGCCGGAGGGGTTGGCCGTCCAGCGCGCATACAGCGTGATGTCCTCGGTAACAGGCTGCGTCGTCCATTGTATACCGCCGGACACAGCTGTCCACCAACCGTCAAAACGGTAGTTGGCACGGCTCGGCGTAGGTAAAACAGGGGAAGACCCCTCCCTGACTGTGACCGTATCATTGACGGTTGCGCCGTCATTATAAACAAATGTAACCGTATAGTACACATCGGAAGTTGGCTGCACGGTCCATTTAGCATAGAGATGGAAATTGCCCTTCATCTCCGTACCGTCTGTAAACGGCTGCGTAAAAGTATCGTCCAAAAACCATCCCTCAAAGGTGCATCCCTCTTTTGTCGGTGTTGGCAGAGAAAATTTGTCTCCATATGGTTGAGCTTGAGTACGGTCAAGCTCATCGTAATGATGCAAATACACCACCACTTTGGACTCCGAGTTGCAAGCTACCGCAACAAAGCAAGTCAATATCATTATTGCCGCAAGCAATATTGCAATCAATTTTTTCATAATAAACTCCAAAAATCAGTTTATCTTCGTATCCAGGTAGAAGGAGCAACTGTAAGAAGAATAGGATATATCTCAAGCCTGCCGATAAGCATTGCAAAGGACAACGTCAGCTTACTGAACCAATTGTACATATAATATCCGCCTGCCACCACGCCGTAAGCTGGACCGATATTATTAACGCAGGAGACAGCTGCCGTAATATTTGCTTCTACCGTTAATCCGCTGCCCGAATCAAAACACAACACAATGAATGCCCCCGCCAAAATAAGCATGTACAGCCCGAAATAACGGGCAACGCCATTGAGCATTTCATCCGAAACGGTTTTACCGTCAAATTTGACAGCATTTGCATTTCTGGGATGCAGTACATGTCGGAGTTCTTTGCGAACGGCAAGACAAAGCAATGCCACACGGCTAACCTTGAGCCCGCCGCCTGTGGATCCCGCGCAACCGCCTATAAACATCAACAAAAACAGCAATCCCTTGGACAGCAGCGGGAAAACGTTGATATCCCCTGCTATTGTCGGAATAGAGCTGTAGCCAGTTGTGCTGATAAATGACGCCACCTGAAACGCCGCGTGTCGAATCGCGTCACCGGCATTGTCCGCAAAAGACAAATTGGCAAGGGACAAATCCACCGACACGATCGAAGTTGATACGGCTATGATGACTATGAATATCCAAAGCTCTTGAGATTTTACTGCCGATTTTATCTTGCCCAAGATCCATAGGTAATACAAATTGAAGTTAACTCCGAACAACACCATAAAGACGGTGATTATCCATTGGCAAGCGGCGCCGTAACTCGCTATACTGTCCGAACGCACACCGAAGCCGCCTGTTCCGGCAGTGCCGAATGCATGCACGAAGCTGTCAAAGACGGGCATGCCCGCAATAAGCAATGCAACAATTTCAACGGCGGTAAATCCTATGTAGAGCAAATACAGTATCTGCGCGGTACTTCGTGCACGGGGGACGATCTTGTCCACCTCGGGACCGGGCATTTCCGCACGAAGAACATGCATGCCACGATTGGATGAGCCGGACTCAAACGCCATCAAAAACACGATGACGCCCATACCTCCGATCCAATGAGTGAAGCTGCGCCAAAATAGCAAAGCTTTGTCCGTGATATACATGGCGTCTATTTTCGTACCGGTGAGAATAGTTGCGCCCGTAGTGGAAAAACCGCTGCATGTTTCGAAAAATGCGTCTATGTAGTTTGGGATTGCACCACTTATAACAAAAGGTAATGCTCCTATTGCCGACACATATATCCAGCTGAGAGCGACGATGATAAGACCTTCCTTGGAAAAAATCGCTTTTGTTTTGGGACGCACGGCGAACGTAAGCGTCAAGCCTATCGCCAGAGAAATTCCTACCGTTGTTAACAGCGCCCACCAACTGCTTTCCGCAAGGCAAGCCGCAAGTAAAGTGGGGATCGTGAGCAATGTCGCAAGCACAAGCGCGATCCTGCCGACTGTATTGAATATGACTCTGTAATTCATACTACCTCAAAACGTCGCTCAAATCGTACAATCTTGCGTCGGCGGAAACAACAATTACGCTGTCGCCTTCCAAAATTTTGTCATCGCCGCTGGGAATAATGGTTTCCTTGCCGCGTATAATACCTGCAATGATAATATTCGGTTTGAGCCGAAGCTCCTTAAGCGCCTTACCGATAAGCCTGCAATCGGACAGTACCTGAAATTCCAACGCCTCGGCGCGCGCGTCCATTATGCTGTACATGGTCTCCACCTTGCTGCTAAGTGTATTGTTGAGAGCGCGTGCGTACCGAGTCAACGCATCAGCCACCAATTTGCGAGGCGACACTATGCTGTCCAGCCCCAGCTTCTCGGCAAGATCAGCCAGCTCTGCCTGATTGACTTTGGCTATTACTTTGGGAACCTTTTGACTGCTTGCATAGAAGCTTATAAGTATATTTTCCTCATCGGTGCCCGTCAGCGCAACAAACGCACCGGTGCTGTTGATACCCTCTTCCATCAAAAGATCATGGTTCATACCGTCGCCGTGAATGAGTGTGGCGCCGGCGGGAAGGAACTCCGCAAGATCTACGCAACGTTCCCCGTTGCGTTCGATGATTTTTGCGTAAAATCCGTTGTTGGCAAGCAGCTTGGCAAGATAGTACGCAGTGGCGCTGCCTCCGAGAATCATCACGTCACGAGCCTGCTTTTGCACAGCGCCTATACTTTTGAGGAAATTGTGCGTATCGGCTCGAGCCATCATAAACGCAGCCTTGTCCCCTTCGTGCAACACAAACGTACCGGTAGGAACATGCAATGCGTTGCCGCGTTGGATCGCGCACAATACAAATTCCACCGGACACCTTTTACGTAAATCCATAATACTGCTGTCACACAAAACGGTGCCTTTGCGGACGATAAGCTCCAACAGCTGCAGCTTTTTTCCCGCAAAGTTGTCTACCGACACTGCCGATGGCAGCTTGAGCCAGTCAAATAACGTTTCCGCGGTGGTACGCTCCGGATTCAATACCATTGACAGCTCCAATTCTTTGATGATAAAGTTAAGTCCGTCCTCATTGTAGTCAGCTTCTCTTATGCGCGCCACCGTATGCTTGGCGCCCATGCGACGCGCAAAAAAGCAGCTGATCATATTTACTTCATCCGATTGTGTGACCGCTATAAACAAATCTGCCTTGTTGACGCGGGCGCTAAGCAGCATTTCTCGCGAGGTGGCACTACCGCACACCGCCATGACATCGTAGGTGTTGGAAATCTGCTCGATTACCTCAGGGTCGTTGTCTATCGCCGTTATATCGTGGTTATCATCCGTCATACTGTCTATGATCGCCCTACCCACCTTGCCGCAGCCAGCAATAATAATTTTCATGAAAATCCTCTTGTTTTAAATTTATATTATTATACAAAGAAATAAAAATCTATGTAGTTTATATTGTACCACAACTATGCTTTGAATGCAATATAAAAACGAACGGCTTTTTCGCTGTTCGTTGCTGCTGTACGAGCTTATTTGTCTTCCAACGCTCTGTAGTCGATTTTCCCAAAGGAGGTGCGAGGCATTTCGTCAATTACCTCTACAAACGTTGGAACGGCGTAGCTTATAAGATTGAGTTTGCAATGTTTGATTACAAGACGTTTGACGGCTTCGGCATCCATATCACATCTTAGCGTAACATATACCTTGACGAATTGCTTGCCTTTCACCTTGACGCCCACCGCACATGCTTCGGAGACGAAATCAAGCTTGTTGACGCAACTTTCCACCTGCGCGGGAAATACATTAACTGCCGCTATCTTCAAAGAACGTTTTTTGCGATCCACAACATACAAATAACCGTTGACAAGGTATCCTATGTCACCGGTACGAACCCATATCGTTCCATTGCGCTGCTCAAGGCAATCCTCACCCTCCAAATAACCGTCCATGATACCGCCGCCGCTGACAGCGATCTCTCCTTTTTCGCCCTGCTGCAGCGGTTTTCCGTCATCATCCCAAATTTCCACAGCAAAGCCGGGCATTGGACGTCCGCAGCTGCCTTTTAGATAGTAATCATAATTGTTTACAACGGTGACACCGCACATTTCCGTTAGACCGTAACCTCGCATAAGCTGCGCGTGCGTGCCGTGTTTTCTGAGTATACCGTCCACCTGCTCCACAAGTTTTTCCTCGCACACATCTCCTCCGCACCAAATCACATCGAGATTTTTCAATCCGCGACGATCTAATACTTTTGCGGCGATCATCTTTTTGAGCATAGCGGGAACAACAGACCACACCCTTATATTGTAGCGGTCGAGTATATTAGCAATTGCAAGAGCGTCAAACTTGGGAACCAACACCAAGCTGTAGCCTACACACAGCGGTCCGTGCATTGCACAACACAAACCGTAAGCGTGAAAAACGGGCAGCGTGGCAAGATTGTAGTCGCCATGATGCACATCGGGATGATACATAGAAAACATACCGTCTACGACGGCGTTGAACGCACGGTTGGAAAGCTTGACAATCTTGGATGCGCCGCTTGTACCGCCGCTGTGCATAAAACAAAGCAATGCGTCACTGGTTCCGGCACATTCCGTTTTCACGCTCTCACCGCGCATCAAAAGCTTGGAGTATGTATCTATATTGCGCAGTCGTTTACCGCCGAGAGCAGAATACAGCTTGTAGAACGGTTTACGAAAAGTTACGTAATCGGAAACGCTGCACCTCACCAATCGCTGATCGAGCTGTGCAAGCACTGTTTCATCCTTAACTGTTGCGTCGTAAAAAAACAATACCTTAGAAAACGTTTTTTTCAAATTTTCCGCCAACAAATTGACTGGAACCAACGGATGCACTATGTTTGCGATTATTCCCAATTTGCTGCATGCATAAAATACCGCCAATGCCTGCGGACAAGTTGGCAGCTGCAATGTTATCACGTCGCCTTTGCTCAAGCCCATTTGAACTAAAGCGCCGGCAATTCGCTCTATATCGCACAAAAAATCCGAAATTTTGAGCTTGTGACCGTAGTAGACCATATATCCGTCACGATCCGCGCCCTGTTGAAGAAGTTCGTAACAGCTGAGAGACAAAAAATTCATAGTGAAAACCTTTTTGGTGAAAACAGTATACCAAAACACAAATGAAAATGCAACAAATATCTACGTTTATTACACCTTGAGAAGTTTTGTATACCCAAGAATGAAAATTTCGCCTTGGTAAAGTACCAAGACGAAATCGCTGCAATATTCACATCACAAAAGCGGAATTACACCGAGATAACAGATATCCTTGCGATCGGCAGCTTTGCCCTCTGCCAAAACAAACGCCTTTTTGTGAATGATGCCTCCGCTCAACTCCACCAGCTTTTCCAACCCCACAAGACTGTTGCCCGTACTCACAACATCGTCAACTATACCGACTTTTTTACCGCGCATAAGCTCGGCATCATGCTTGGAAATGTACAATTTTTGCTCACGTCCCGTGGTTATACTGCTGTTTATAGCAACCTCCAGGCCATCCTGCATATAGAGCTTTTTAGCCTTGCGCGCAACAGCATAATAGGGATGCCCCAACTCCCGCGCTATCACATGCGTCAGCTGAAGCCCCTTGCTTTCGGCAGTGAGCAAAACCTCGCAATCGGCTACGAGCTTACTCAATTCCTTGCCGCAGTGTTCGGTGAGCTCCACATTGCCGTGCAAATTGAAGAAAGCGATACTTACACCGCTCGGCAAAGGGAGAATGGGAAGTTCGGCAATCATGCCTTTGAGATCGACTTGAAGAGTTTTCACAATGTATCTCCTGTGTTGTCTGTTGTGTACAATAATATTGTACTACTTTGAGCCGAAGTTTGTCAATAGCAAAGAAAAAGCAGTTTACCGCCGAATTTTGACGCCGTTTTCGTATACAAGCGTGATTTCCTCCCCTTTGACAAGATATCCTCGCTCGGCAAAGCACCACATCGGCTTGTCGCTAGTTGAATCGGAGTAATAAGTGTCGAGATTTACGTCGGGATGAAGCTTTTGAAAGGTTTCCACCTTACGTTTACCGTGACAATGCTTTCCGTTTAGACGTCCGCGAGCGTTCATATCCGTTGCTATACACTCGACCCCAAGCCTGCGGCATGCTTCGCCAACGACAAAAATCGGCGTAGCCGACACTACGATATCGTTTTTTTGCCGTTGATCGAGATACCAGGTTTTTATCCGCGACATATTTTTGTCCCAAAATTTGACTACAAGCTTTTCTACATGCGGCACAAATACAATATACCCCTCCAACAATAGTAAATAAGCGTTTTTGGGCAAAATTCGTACCGCTCTCAACAGCAAAGCAATAAAAACGACGGGCAGATACAAAACCAAATAGGGCAAGTGCAGCATGCAAAAAATAGAAAAACGGCGCATGCTGTTGCCGCGGTAAATTGTATCATCGAAGTCATAGCCATTCATAGTTTTATGATAACACAATACGACTAAATAGGCAAGCGGATTGTACACGACATCGACGCACTCAGCCGCCAGTTGATAGGTTATATAAAGCCACTCTTAATAAAGCTTGTCGCCAAAACAAATGGGACTGGTGCAAATGAAAAGCATCTTGCCCCTGCACCCTTGAATAATTTAGGAAAGTAAACGCATAGTGCGGAAGTACTTGCTGCAAAGCTTATCTGCTTGCTCTTTGGTCATCGCTCGACAAAAGAGAAGCCTAAGGACTCTTCCGCCATATTGTACAAGTAACATATAAAGCTTTCTTTGGAGGCGCACTTCACCAAAGGCGTGAACCCCAAAATTAGGACAAAAAAATTTATTAAATCATTTGTGAATGAGCTCGGTATTGTACCGAGCTCGTTTCTTTTAGCTTGAAGGATATTCTCTCGTTGTTACTTTTAAGCCGTAGCTAAAAGCATTTCTCCCTGCGGCAATACTGCGGTAGGGAGATGCAATAAGCTGATTCAGTTACACATTGGAAAAATTACCTTCACCCAAACATTTGACATAGAGCCTGAAAAGAGAACTATTTAAAACCTGTCCTGCGGCAAGTGAAGTATCGCGCTGACACGCCAATTTACAACAGTATTTACCATTTGGGACGACGATACACTTTTTTCTCCTCTGGCAGATCCAAGCCCAACGTCCCGCCGGGATTCATCAGATTGTCCGGATCAAAGTGTTTTTTGAGAGTTTTGTAGATTTCCATTTGACGAGTACCGATCTGTCCCTCCAGCCACGGCGCAAAAAATTTGCCAATACCGTGGTGATGAGAAATAGCCGCGCCGCTTTTTTGAATGTGATCGAGAATTCCGCTCCAATACTCAACAAATTCGTCCAGCTCTGTCATTCGGGCGATGAAAATAAAGTATAAATTTGCGCCCTGCGGATAACAGTGAGACATGTGCGTCATGCATATGGTATTGGGACGGCTATGACAGTAATCACGTACCATTTTGTGAACGTCCTCCATTTGGCTCCAACGTACACTGCACTCCAAAGTGTCTGTCATAATGCCGAAATCCTGCATGCTGTCCCGCAGATAGGGATCGTTGAAACGACCCTTTTCCCATGCGGAAGCAACTGCGCCGGTGAGATTCATCGCCTTGTATTTTTTGCATATTTTTTTGACGTTTTTTGCTACGTTTTTGCAGAAGCCTTTTTCTCCGTCGGTATAACCTAAAAACAGACAACGCTCACCGTGTTTGTACCCGAAGGATTTCATCAAACCGTTGAGCGGAGATTCGTCCACACCGTACATGCGCATGGTAATATCCGTTTCTTCGGGATCAGACAAACGAAAAACGCTCGGCTTGCCGCACTCGCACTGCATGATCTCACGCGCAGCTTCCATAGCAGAATGCCAATCCTTGAACATAAAACTGAATTTGAAATGATTTTTGGGCATCCAGCGAAAAATCTTCAGAGTAACCTGAGTGAGCACTCCGAACGTTCCTTCACTACCCATCATTATCTGATTGATATCGGGACCTGTTGCACGTGCGGGGAAAGCTTCGGTTTTGACAATACCCGTAGGAGTAGCATATTCCTGCGCGATTACTATATCTTCTATTTTACCGTAGTAAGTGCTGTTCTGTCCCGCTCCGCGAGTAACCGTCCACCCGCCAACAGAACTGTATTCAAAGGATTGAGGAAAGTGACCGCACGTGTATGCACGCTTGGCGCCAAACAGTTTAACGGCGCTGCGCAGCGTTTCCTCCAGCTTGGGGCCGCTCATACCCGCTTCAACCGTTATCGTTTGATCCACCTCATTGAAATCAACCACCTTGTTAAAATGACGCCGCATATCCAAAGAAATTCCGCTGCAAATAGGCTCTACGCCGCGAGTGACGGATGAACCGCCGCCATAAACATATAGCGGAAGCTTGTATTTGACGCAAAAAGCGACAATTTTTTCAACATGATCCTTGTTTTCGGGATAAACAACGGCATCAGGTACGTTGTCGGATATTTTTTCGCGCAAACGCAGCAAATCGAACATTGTTTTGCCGTACGCCACGGAGAGTCTGTCATAATCGTCCGTGGACACATTGTCGTCGCCGACTATGAGCCGCAATTCGTCCAATTGAGCCTGAGACAATTGACATGGCTTGTTTAGCTTTACAGGCTCTAATCCAAGCGGCTCGGCATAGCTTTTGAAATCATCGTCCGTAAGATGGAACGTCTCTTTCATCATCTTGTAAAGCGCTTCCTTGGGCACCTTGTTAAAGGCGGGATCACCCCACTTGAAAATGGAGCGGTAGCTGCCGCGCGGCGCAACCTCTCGGTACCATTTGGGTTCAAATCCTTTGTAGGGTTTACTCATAACAAATCACTCCTTTTCCAAATATTTGTAAAAGCTTTGCAGCTTTGCGTACAACTTTAGATAGACATTGCGATAAATATGTTCATAAGTGACAACTGCCGTCGATTCGGGCATAAACGTATCTGTGTAATGTACCATATGGCCGATGGCTTCCTGTGCGTCTGTATACACGCCGCATGCGGTAAATGCTACAACTGCCGCTCCTAAAGCGCTGGTTTCGTAGGTTTGAACGCGTTTAACCGGCTTGTTGAATATATTTGCGGCGATTTGACATATAAGATTGCTCTGCGAACCGCCGCCGCTTACGGCAATGTAGTCGATTTTTTGTTTTCCGCGTTTTTCCATACGCTCCAAGCCTTCGCGCAGCGCGAAGTCAATACCCTCTATGATCGCGCGATAGACATGCGCTCTTGTGTGATAATCGGAAAAGCCGATGATTGCGCCTCTCGCTTCCGGTGTGGTAAGCCCTGCCTGCCAAAATGGCTGTAAAATCAATCCGTCGCTTCCCGGAGGTATGGACTCTATCTCCTCATTCATTATTTCCTCAACGGACTTGCCAATTTCTTCGGCGCGTTTTTCCAGGTGGCGGGCAAAGTTTTGCTTAAACCAGCTGATCATCCAATAGCCGCGGAAAATTTGCACTTCGGGATTGTAGTAATCCTTGAGCACCGCGGGATATGCCGGCATAAAGGGCTCCGGTTCAAAATACTTTTTTGTGGAAAACTGCACCGTCGAGGTTGTACCGAAGCTCACGGAGGCGACATTTGCGTTTACACAACCCACGCCAACAGTTTCGCAGCCCTTATCCGAGCCGCTCGCAATAACCTTGAGTCCGACGGGTAGTCCCGTTTGAAGCGCACATTCGGCTGTTATCACTCCAACCACATCTCCCGGAGCGCATACGGGCACCATGTATTTGAGATCCAGCTCGTATACGGGAAATACAAGGTCCTTCTCTGTCAGATATTTCTTTTTTTTGTGGTCGAAAGGAAAATGTCCGATTGTGGACGCATAACTGTCTATCAAGTTGCCCGTGAGCAAATAGTTGAAATAAGCGGAAATATGCGCCACCTTGTGAACCTTTGCCCACAACTCGGGCTCATGCTGCATTATCCAACGTGTTTTCACTTTGCTGCGAATAGCATTGACGGTGCGAGTCACGCCCACCATTTTGAACAAAATCCTGTTTTTTGCGGGCAGCGGATCTGATGTATCTGCCGTTCGCTGATCGCTCCACAGTATCAGATTGCGCAGCACATTGTTGCGTTCATCCAACAACACCGCCGTATCGCGGAAGGTATCAATACTCATCGCAATGACGTTTTTCATCAAATCGGCATGCTCGTTTACAAGCTTTCGCGTGATGTCGCAGAACACGCCCCAATACATCTGCGCCGTTTGCTCCATATAACCGTTTTCTTTGCTTAAATACGGTTTGTACTTGACTTGTTCTTTGACAAGCAATTTGCCGTTGCTGTCAAAGATTATGCCGCGCATGCTTTGTGTGCCCACATCAACTATCAAAACATTACTCATTTGTATCCTCCATATCGGTTGTTGTAACGAGCTTTGCTTTTGTACCGAACAAATTGTCAACAAGTACCGTACCTATCGGCAGCGGCTTGTCAATGACAATTTCGTCACACAATTGCATCAGCTCAAACAATTTACTCTTTGGTATTTCTCCATCCGTTTTGACGGACACCACAGGATATCCCAAAACGGTTGTTTTTACACTTGTGGTTGCACTGCGCATTGGATTTGTCAACTCACTGTTGGCAAACACTTCACCCCTTTTGCATTTGTTGCCCGAAACGGAAACTTGTCCGTCATGATTTTCAACTGTCAATCGGCAACTGTTTGGACATACTATGCAAACCAATTCCATACTATTTGTCCTCCAACTTTACCGTTAAGTCCCTCAAGCTTGCAGCCTGAGTAAAATCCACGGTTATACGCTCCATTTCCGGCGGCAGCAGCTTGTTGTACACCTTGGTAAATATCGTTTGTCCGTCGGCAGTTATCGTTAACCGCTGTGCAGACAGTTCCTCGCTTGCACGAAAATACATAACGACCCGGCTCACATCGGAATTGACGTCCAACAGCTGCGGCACGACATAGAGCAATTTTCCTTCGGTGTTTATCTGTATGAGCTTGCGCTTGTGAGCGGGTTTTACACAATCAATGCCGGCAGTTTCGCCGCTCTCCGAAACATAGTCAACCAAATCGTTGACATGCAGCGCGTTGCCACAGGCATAAACCCCGTCCGTCTTTGTCTGACAGTTTTGATCCACGTACGCCCCCTTTGTTTTTGGATCAAGCGGCACAAGCATATCCCGCGCGATCTCGTTTTCGGGAATCAACCCAACGGCAAGCACAAGACAATCGCAGTCTACAAGCTGTTCCGAGCCCGCCAAAGGTCGCATTTTTTCATCGACATCGCTGATTTCCACCTTTTCGAGACGTGTGGTGCCAAACACACGCGTGACTGTTTTGGATAGGTACAAGGGTATATCGAAATCCCTGAGACATTGATGTATATTGCGCGTCAAGCCGCTTGGAGAGGACTTCGCCTCGTACACCCCCAAAACCTTTGCACCCTCGAGCGTCAAACGCCGCGCCATGATAAGACCTATATCACCGCTGCCCAAAATAACCACATTTTTGCCCGGCATAACGCCCATAATGTTGACAAGATTTTGAGCTGCGCCCGCAGTGTAGATTCCCGCACATCTGTCACCATGTATGTAAATGTTGTTGCGTGTGCGCTCACGGCAGCCAGTAGCAAGTACTATACTGCTGCATTGTACGGTATGCATGCCGTCGCGACAAACATAGGTTATACTGTAGCCATCATCACACTTGTGCGTATCAGTAACAAAACTAAACAGGCTTACTTGTACATTTGTACGCCTCAACTCCTTGATAAACCTGTCCGCATACTCTGGTCCGGAAAGCTTTTCACCAAAACGCACAACGCCAAAACCGTCGTGTATGCACTGCTTCAATATACCGCCGAGTCGGGCTTCTCTTTCTATCAGCAGCACACTGCCACCATTTTCCGACGCCTTTATTGCCGCGGCAAGTCCCGCGGGACCGCCTCCTATAACTACAGTGTCGTACCTCATATTACACTTCCTTAATTTTACCCACTGCGATATTACTGCCGGGATCGTCCTTGGTAACATCGGTTATTTCACAAGCCGATTCTTCTGCGATAATTTTTGTTATGAGCGGCATACAAAATCCACCTTGACAACGTCCCATGCCGGCGCGAACACGTCTCTTGACACCGTCGATAGTCTTGACGCCCAACGGATTGCGCAATGCCTGTTTTATTTCACCCAGACTTATCTCTTCGCAGCGGCAAATAATTTTGCCGAAATCGGGATCGTTTTTTATAAGCTTGTCCCACTCGTCCATCGTCAGTTTTTTTGTCTTGACCGGGCGTGGACGCACCGGATCAAACCGTTCGTTCGGCTGCACATCTATGCCCGTTGAACGCAGGTAATCGACAACGATAGCCGCTGCGTCCTTGGAAAATGCGGGTGCCGCAGTGATACCCGGAGACTGTATGCCTGCCACATGCACAAAGTTGACGACTTTGGCACTTCGTTCGATAATAAAATCCTCTTCATAGGTTGGAGCCCGCACTCCGGAAAAAAAGGCGATAATGTCATTTTTCTTCAAAGTGGGGCACACACAGCTATGCTTGTCGAAAACATTGTTCATGCTCTCAATGCTTGTGGAAGAATCCTCGCGATCGGGAATTTCCACCGCATCCGGTCCAAGCAGGTAATTGCCGTCTGCCGTTTTGATGACGCCGCCGCCCTTGGTGGAGCCCTTTCCGAACCGTGAAAGCGATTTAAGCGTGGGTCCCATGCTAATGGTCTGAGTGGGGATGCCTTCCGCCTTTGGATCCAGCATCAAATCCGTACCGCGGCGGGGATGTATGGAAAAATATCTGTCACCCGCCATTGCGGCGATTTTGTCTGCAAATACGCCGGCACAGTTGACAACGCAGCGCGCAGTGAAGCGTCCGCGGTTGGTGCGTACTCGTACTATTTTTCCATCCGTAACGTCCAAACCGAGCACCGCTGTATTGAGACTTACGATGGCGCCGTTTTGCACGGCATTTTCGGCATATGCTATTGTAAGTTGATAGGGAGACACGTAGCCTGTCGAAGGAGCATAAAGCGCACCTACCGCAAAACTTTCCACACGGGGTTCCGCTTCGGCTATTTGCTTTTTGTTTAGTATTCTGACGCCGGGAATTCCATGCCTTTCAGCACGCTTGACTGTTCCCTTGGCAAAGAAACGAATAAGGCGGCTGTCAAAAATGACATACTGTCCTGAACGACGGAAATCCACTCCGAGATCCTTGCACACCTCGCCGTAAATCGCATTACCCGCCACACCGTACTTCAATTTGAGACACTGATGTTTGAGATCTATGCCGGCGTGTACCATACCGTTGTTGGCACCGCTTGCGCCGCGTGCAACGTCGCTGTGTTTTTCCACCAAAAGCACCTTGAGCTTGTTGCGGGTAAGCTCGCGCGCAATAGAACAGCCGCTTATGCCGCCGCCTATCACAACAACATCCCAATCGGTATTGTCAAGAGCGTTGTCTTGCAGCTGCGGCAGATATTCGGGTTTCTCATCATGTCCCTTTAGGACGATATCGTTGACAACATGCTTTCCCTCGGTAACAAACAACTTGCCTATTGCCACGATGCTTGCCCAATTGTCACATTCTCCCGCAAGAAAAACACTACGTTCATCCTCACGTACCGTGACGTCAACGCCATATCTTTTTTTTACATATTTCACGATTTTATCGAAGCTCATATTCTCCTCATATACCACGATCGTTTTCGATATTAGGATCAAAAACCTTATTTTACGATATTTTCCACATTACTTTTTCCCTTTTTCAGTATTTGTTCACAAAATTTTTAAGGTCATTGATGCACTTAGTAAAATGTATTTCCAAACAGCCTTTTCTCCTGCCATTAGGAACACAATTATTTTTTTGAAACAAATAGCGCACTTCCATTGGATTCATTATACATAAGTAAAACAACGCTTCCGCTTTTTAATTCTATGTCATTGTCATACATATCAATATAGACATTAAAATCCACGGTAACATTATCTTTTATCAAATGTGCGGAACATTCTAATACCTTAGCGTATCTTGTAAAATACATTCTTGATAGATATGACGCTGCAATAGTTGCCTCCACCAATTCATATTTGTCACGTCCTCGATTTATTTTTATTAGCTCTATTCCGCAATACAGAATTCTTGAACTATACAGCATCGTGACAATTATTCCCACCACTAAGATTACGCCCAAAACAGCTATTCGCATATCGCTATCGAACCAGAAAGGAATTGTACTAATTGCAACAGCACCAACCCAAATGACTATGATAACTATTGTAGTGATCATTCTTTTTTTTAAGGTATTGATATTCCATAATAGATTTTAAATCATCTTTATCCATTTGATTTATTCTCCTAATATGTGACCCTAAAATCATTTAGCACAACTCTTCCTTTATTATTATAACGTTTAAATAAGAGAAAATCAATACCCATATTTTTTGTTATTAAAACAGCGTTTTGATTACAAAACAAATATCAAATTTAAACAAAATCAACGGAAATCAGCTTGCTGTTGTTTCTGATATAAATCTCAGCAACAATTCGACATAAGCATAGCTGTCACGATAACATACAGTAGACGCCTCAACATGCTGCCCGTATAATTGCTCAAATCGCACCTCGTGGGCCAAGCCGCAATTAACAAGCGCGGCATACAACAGCTTGTTTTGTTCCAAACGGTTGGGAATATCATCAGAATACGCCAAAATCAACGCGTTGCGAAATTGCATGCTGCTACGCACGTAGAAAAGCGGCGCAAATTCATCTATGCGTTGTGCAACAGACCAATCTCCCACACCGCGTCGTCTGAGCAGCTCAAAATGTGTTGTGGGCTGACCGCTTTCGAACACCCATCCGTCCACATCCGTCACACACATGCCTGCGTGCCGCAAATGTCTGTCGTCAAACGCCAACATCATGGCTATGTACGCGCCCGCAGATTGTCCGGATACAAAAAGCTGCTCACTACTCTGCAAAACGTGTTTTTTAACATATGCCAATGCCGCAGCACAGTCAGAAAAAAACTCGTCTGTCTGAGCCTCCGGAAACAGGCGATAATCTACGACAACAAAACAAACGCCGCGTGACGCCAATTCTTTGCCCATTGCCACATAACACACATCCGACTTGCTGCCGCCGGTAAGTCCACCGCCGTGAAGCTGCACAATAGTTGCAGAGCGTTCTCCCTTGGGTGCGTAAATATCAAGTTTGCACGCGTCCGAAGCTTCGCTATAACAAACGTTTGTGGTAATGGTATATTCTGTACGACGTATTGTCGATTTGGGGTCAACAATATATCGCGACTGTGTAACCTTGAAGGGCTGACGTATTGCATTAACCGCAGACTCACTGACAATATCCCAATATGGAACAAATCGACTCGGCAGTTTGTCCGGATTTATTTCCGACACATCCCACCCCGTCAAAGCAAGTACATATGTAACTGCCGCGATAAGTTCACCAAGCCCCTCAAGATGAAATCCGTCTGCCGTCAAAGTATCTCCCAAATAACTTGTACGTGCATTTTGAATGGCGGTGCCGACAGGAATAATTGTATCAAACAGCTTGTTTGACAGGATACGTGTTTGAACACATTGCAGAATGCGGTCGAACATAATCTTCTGACTGTTGCCATAGTTGACAAAAGCGGGATGCGTGCTGTTCTGTTGATACGCCCATGTCGAATGCCAAGCAAGAATTGGCTTAGATTGCGTCCGCTGCAAAACATAATGCGCAAGGTCGTCTATCTTTTCGTCATAGGTGTCAATATCTCCACTAAAATGACTCGCTTGCTGCATGGTTACAAATTGCCACGGTTCATCCCGAAGCGCAAAAGACATCTTCACGCCCTCGGTACTGACGAACGCGCTCGCAGTGTTTTTGCGGTATACGTATGCCGGAGCGTCGGACTGAGCGTTTTGCCAATGCGTCTCCACACTGCAGCCTCCAATATACAAATTGCCTATCGTTATTTGTCGGACTCCGAAAGCCTTTAAAACAGGATATATGTAATTGAGGGCATTATCTGAAAAACTGTTGCCGATGGCAAGCAAACGAAAACTTTTACGTGAAAACATATAGAGCTCCTTATTTACAACCAAATTGTAATACTCTCGCAACGCCTTGTCAATATGTACGCAATCTTGCAAAAAAAACGTTGACTTTTGCCGTGGAGTGCAGTATAATATGTTAGCAAATGAAACATGCGCCATTAGCTCAATTGGATAGAGCGTTGGTCTACGGAACCAAAGGTTAGGGATTCGAGCTCCTTATGGCGCGCCAACGAAGGCGACCCCGCAAAAGCAGGGTCGCTTGTTCGTGCTACGCGCCATAAGGAGATACTGAAATATATCACGGGATTGACACTTCGTGTAACAATCCCTGAGTACTCCTTTTCGCTCCGTCCGCGAGCTCTTGGCCCGCCAACGAGAAAATTTTAAAACATTGTAAAAATTTATACCGTTATCTATGATTTTAATTGTTTTTTTGTAAGTTATTTTCCCTCGGTTTGACCTATTTTATTGGCGATTTCTTTTACGACGCGGCAGGGATTGCCGACTGCGACGACGTTTGCGGGAATATTCTTTATTACAACCGACCCTGCGCCGATTACCGCATTGTCAGCGATGGTTACGCCCGGCAAGACGGTCACGTTCGCTCCCAGCCATACGTTTTTGCCGATTTTTATAGGCTTGTCGTAAAACACGCCTTTTAAGCGTACGTCGGGATCAATGGAATGGTTGGTGCAAATGAGCTTGCAACCGGGACCGATCAGGACGCAGTTTCCAATGTCAATAAAATCAGTATCGAGGAAGATGCAATCGTAATTTATCATCGCCATTCCGTGAAATCAAATATTCTTTCCGAAGCTGCAACGAAAGCCATCCTCGATAAAGACGTATTCGTTATAGCCAGTCACAAGCTCCTTGATGATTTTCGTTCTTTGGGGATCGGACGGCTTGAGACTATGAAGCTCGTGGAGCATATCCTTTACCTTGCCTGGAAAAGGTAGACCTATTTGTCCCTGCGGTCGAATGGCTGTCCCGAAAGAGCCTTTTCAAGCTCGGTCATATTCATTCCTCCACGATTTGAACGGCGTACTTTTCGTCAAGTCCGCGCTCCTTCAAAAAAGCATTGAACTCGGCGGCAAGCTGTTCGGCAGAATACTCGGCGGGTATTGCGCCGGAGGTTACGCTGTGCGCGCGAATGCTTGCCTGCGTCCTTGCGTGAAGCTCTTCGAGCTTTCTTGCGGTGTCCGCGTTCGCGTTTGCCGCGCCGCGCTTGATGCTCTCGATTACAAAACGGCACTTTGCCTTGAAACCTTTGGTGTGCAAAAATTCTCGGAATTCCTTGTTTTCCTCGGAGTTTTTGACGGCTTCGATATTCGCTTTGTCCTGTTCGTGTTGGCGGCGGACGTTTTCGCCCATTTGCTCAAATGCTACTTTGAATTTTGCGACGATACCTTTGGTATGGCAAAATTCCTCAAACTGCTTCGTGATCTCTTCTTGACTGACCGCATATTCCGCATTGTAGTTTTCCATTTTCTTTCTCCTTATTTCTATGATTTTTTGATTTTTTTGAGAGTGTTTCAGGAGTATCTCAAATTGCTCCGCGTAGGTCTTTGCTGACAGAAATTCGTTCAAATCGTCTATTGTGAGCGATTTATCCTCATCTTTCATACAACTCTCCTTATACCAAGCTCGTTTTGTTAAGTATCACGTTGCTGACCGCTCCAAGTCCTGCGGCGAACAGAGGACCGCCCGCGACACAGAGAATGACGTTGAACGTACCCGCATTGAGCGGCGTCATCATGGGGATCATCGTAAAGAGCAACATTCCCGCCGCAAGAGAGCCGAGGATAGAGAGCCACAATTTTTGTTTTCCGACAGTTGCAAGCGTCAAGGCAATCGACACAAATACGAGCGCAAAGAAGATTTTGCTTATCATACAGGCGATAATTCCGCCCGCAGTTGCGCCGACCGCCGCGACATCGAAAGAAAGTCCCGCGATACCGCCGCCGATCATCGCGCCGATGAAGTATAGGACGAACATTCCCACTGACGCCACAAACAGCACTATGGTTTTTGAGAGGACGTAATCAAGCTTCTTCGAGCGTACCGTAAACAGGTTCTTGACGTAGCCGCTGCGGAAGTCCTCGCCCACGAACAGGCAGACGAAGATTGCCACAAGGAAGTACAGAAGATTGATATTGCACATACTCGTGAGATCCATGTTCATTGCACCACCCGCCGAGCCGATTGCCTGCCAGACGTTGGTAAATGTTTCAACCGTTTCTTCCACACCTGTTTGCGGGTTTACGGTCGTCCCGCCAATGAAAGAGGTCATCACGAGGATAAGAATGGGGAGCGCAAGCGATACGCCGAGCATGATCCATACGGTGGGCATAGTGAACATTCTGCGCGCGTCCACTTTGAGCATAGTTTTCAGACGTTTTCCGAAGTCGCTGTTTTTGACATTTGCGTTCATTTCCTTTCCTCCTGCATAAGATTGATATAATATTCTTCGAGGCTTATCTTTGCCGTTCTGATTTCGCTTACAGCGATCCCGAAGTTTCCGAACAGATACTTTGCGACATCTTGTGCTAATACTCCATAGACGCGGATCTCGCCCGTCTGCTCGTCCATATCCGCCCGTCCGAACGCCCGCTGTAAAATGTCCCGCGTCTTTTCTATGTCGTCCGTTTTGAGGGCGACATAGGTCGGACAGTCGGCGTTCAACTGTTCGGCAGTCATTTCACGAAGCATTTTGCCGCCGCGGATAATGCCGTAATGGGTGGCGATTTTTTCAAGTTCGCCCAAGATATGCGAGGAAATGAGAACGGTCGTTCCGCGGTGGGAGAGGTCGGTCAAAATTTCCCGCATAATGCGCATACCGTCGGCGTCCAGCCCGTTGATTGGCTCGTCAAGAACGAGAAGCGCGGGGTTTCCGAGAAGTGCAAAGGCAATTCCGATACGCTGTTTCATGCCGAGCGAGCAGTTTTTGAATTTATTGTTCGCCGCGCCGTCCATGCGGACGAGGTGCAAAACGCGCCGTATTTCCCCGTCCTCGTTTTTCAGCCCCAAGTTGGCGGCTTGCAGTTTCATATTGTTCCAAACGGTGGTATTCGGAAAGCAGCCGGGGGCTTCGATCAAGACGCCGATTTGCGAGCGGACGGTCTGATCTCTATGCTCTTTGCCCCAAAGTTTTATTTCGCCGCCGCTCGGTTTAAGTAAGCCGCAAATGAGCTTTTCGGTCGTTGATTTGCCGCTTCCGTTCTCGCCGATAAAGCCGTATATTGCGCCTTGCGGCACAGTCATATTCAACCCGTCCACCGCACGTTTTTCCCCAAAAGTTTTCGACAAATTTCTGATTTCGATTGCGTTCATAACAGCACCTCCTTAATACACATCCCTGTGGTACAAAATGACCGAGCCGAGGACGTTATAGATGATTGCCCACACGACCGAGCAAGTAAGGCACACGAGGACGGACAATAAGTTTGCCGAAAGACAAGCGTACACCGACGAACCGTAGAGGAAGATATTCAATGCCGCCGTGTTTCCAACCAGTGCCGCCGCACCGATGACGGGAATACCCGTTCCCAAAACGAAGCACAGGGCAATTGAAATGCCGAACTTCCTGCGGAAGATGATATTGATAAAGGTGTACAGGCTCGCCCAACCGAGGCTCATGATCATTTTGCCGAGAATTGCACAAAGGAGAGAACCTGCATTGATCGTAAACGGAAGTCCCGTCGCCGCTCCCGCAATCATTCCGCCGACGAGATACGTTCCGCACATACACACCATTGAGAATGCGGAAACAAGCGTTTTGCTTATCATATAGTCCTCTTTTTTGGCGTGAGTGGTAAAGAGTTGCTTGACGTACCCGCTCCGATAATCGTGTCCGATAAAGATAGACACCATAATGCCGCCGAAGATAAAGACCATGTTCATGTTGGCGTATTCGCCCATATTGTGAACGATATACAGCGGGTTGTCCGCGGCAATGATCTGCCAAGCGTTTGAAAACATTCCCGCCGTTTCGCCCTCGCCCATTGCTCCCATAGATACAAGCGCGGGAATGATTGCCGCAATCGCAAGAAAAATGTAGAACAGCGGCGTATGGAAAAGGCGGTAGAAGTCTACGCCGAGCATACCTTTGAGCCTTTCAAAAAAGCTCGGCTTCTCGAATTGCAATGTTTTTGTATTTTCCATATTACACAGCCTCCTTTCCGCTCATGAGGGAAACATAGTATTCTTCCAGTCCGATCTTATGCTTTTTGATTTCGCTCGGCGCGAAGCCGTTTTGCATAAGGTAAGCCGATAGCCTTGCCGTGTCGTCCACGTCATAGACGCGAAGCTCGCCTTCCTCAAATTTGACGTTGCACCCGCCGCGCCACAAAAGGTCTGCCAAGGCTCGGTCGTCCCTCGTCTTTAAGGAAACATAGACCTGCGAGCGGCGGTCCATTTCCGAGGCGGCGATCTCCTTTATCATCTTGCCCTGACGGATAATGCCGTAGTGCGTGGCGATCTTTTCAAGTTCTCCGAGGATATGAGAGGAAAT
>CANRHP010000009.1 GCA_947630455.1 uncultured Clostridia bacterium | reverse complement strand
GGCTTCAACTCTGTGATAGTTGAGCAACTCACCGACGCCGATTGGGAGGAACCGGATGATTTCAACGAACAGCACTACTCCAAGCCTCCTCATGGCGACGCACATTGGTAAACCACAAAATATAATAAATGTTGCAAAAACACTGTATTCATCAACGAACCCACGGTTTAGCCGTGGGTTTTTGCATGCTTGAAAGAATATTAGTCGAACAAACACTCATACTAACAAAAAATTCAGGAGGACTTTTGTGTGACACAATCAAGAACGATCAAACTTGTGGCGTTGGCGCTGGCGTTTTTGACTCTTGCCATCTTGCTTGCAGTGATGGCGCTGCCAAATGCTAACGCGGCGACTGTCAAGGTGGGCAGCACCGGCGCCACAGTAAAGACAATACAAACAAAGCTTAAGCGTTGGGGGTACTACACAGGCAGTGTGGACGGCATATTCGGAGCAAAGACCAAGTCCGCAGTGCAGTACTTTCAGCGCCGAAACGGACTTACTGCCGACGGTATAGTGGGCAGTGCAACGGCAAAGGCAATGGGTATCACTCTTTCGGGTACGGCGTCAAGCGGCGGTACGACTTCGTCCGGAAAGTTGAGCAACAGCGATCTGTATTTACTAAGCTGCTGTGTCTACGGTGAGGCGCGCGGCGAGAGTTATACGGGCAAGGTCGCTGTGGCGGCGGTAATTCTCAACCGCGTCAAGAGCAGTGCCTTTCCCAACAGCATTTCCGGCGTGATATACCAAGCGGGAGCGTTTACCTGTGTATCCGACGGACAGATAAACATGGGCACCAACGACGAGTGCACGCGCGCTGCTCAGGATGCAATGAACGGTTGGGATCCTACGGGTGGTGCGATCTATTATTTCAATCCCGCAACCGCCACCAGCAAATGGATATGGTCCCGTCCTCAGCTTATAACTATCGGCAAGCACATTTTCTGCGCGTGAGGTGAACAATGGTAAGACAAAACAAAACAATAAAAAATTTTTGGATGATATTTTTCGGCACAGTAGCACTTTTAGCTATAGCTTCCGCAGTGATTTTGAGTACAATTATGTCGCAAAAAATTGCCCGTATGCGCATGTCGCAGGTGACTGACGAAAACGTTTACAAGATTTCGCGGGAAAACGGCTATAAACGTGCCTTGTACGTTGCATGTGACAGCATGAAAAATCTGGACGCCAATTTGGGAAAAATTGCAATGTCCAACGACGTCGGGCACCAAACGCAAATGCTCACGGATGTCGTGATTCACGCCAATGCCGTCAATCAAAATCTTGCCGATTTGCCGATTGAGGACAGTGACAACCTGATGGCGTGTCAGCGCTTTGTCAATCAAACGCAGGACTATGCAGCCTATCTTCTCGGAAAGCTTTCCGAGGGCAAGCAGCTTTCCGTCGAGGAACGTGCTTCGTTGATGGATCTCGACAATGTTGCAACGCGTTTGTACGGATTTCTCGAAGAATACAGCGAAAGCGACAGCGGTATGTTTATTACCAACGGCAACGGCGTAAATAATGTCGGCGCACTTTCCGACAGTCTCGGCGAAGTGGATGAAAATGCCTTCACGTATGAAAAGCTTATTTATGACGGACCCTTCTCCGAAAGTGTAGAGGAAAAAACGCTTGGCTGTGAGGGAAAGATCTCTTACGAGGAAGCGGCAAGCAAGTTAGAAGAGCTGTTTGGCGAAGCAAAATTTACCGGAGAAATCAGCAGCAAGGGAGTTATGTATGTCTTTGATGTGCAAAACGGCAGGGTGCTCACCGACTGCCGTGGCAATGTGGTGCAGTATGAAACCTACACGGAATCCGTCTCCGGCGAAAAGAACGGCGACGAGTGTATTGCCATTGCCGAAGAGTTTTGCGGCAAGTTGGGCTACGACGTCAAGGGCGTGTGGGTGAGCAAAACGCAGGACTTTGTCACTTACGTCAATTGTGCAACTGTTATTGACGATGTTATCGTATATCCCGATCTTATCAAGGTGGCTGTCGGCTCCGACGGCAAGGTGGTGGGCTTGGAAGCCAAGGCATTTGTAATAAACCACCGTGATTGGGATGTCAATTTCGGTGAAATAAGTCAAGAAGATGCGCAAAAAGCCATTAGCGACAGCCTCAAGGTGACCAATGTTGCCAAAGCCCTCATCGAAAAAAATGGTGACTATATTCCTTGTTACGAATTTGAAGCGGAGATGGGCGACAGGCAGTATTATGTGTATGTAGACAGCCGCACAGGAAAGGAAGCGGATATATTCAAGGTGATAGAAAATACCGAAGGTTTCACGGTGATGTAGTATAAACAGCAAGGTACGATGTAAGAGGGATCGGTTGTGTTCGATCTCTCTTTTTACGTTGGCAAACAAACTTTTGTTAAAGATATACAATATGCCAAACGGCGGTTAAAAAATATCATACGATCACGTCGACGTCGAGCAGTCAATTAGCGGCGTTTTTTATTTTGACATATCGGTAAAATCGGTATATAATAGAAACAATATTTATTATAAGGAGACTTTTGCTATGAGTTATACAAAACGCAGTGACATCCCCGAAAAATACAAATGGAATCTCGGCGATATCTACCCTACTCCGGCAGATTGGGAAAAGGAATTTGCCGAATTTGCGGCTGAATACCCCAAGCTGGTGGAGTTTCAGGGCAAGCTTTCCGACCGTGACAGCTTGTTGGATTTTCTAAAGCTGTCAGACGAAGTGGAACTCAAGCTGGACAGACTGTTCGGCTACGCTCACATGGACTACGACAGCGACGTGCAGGATCCCGACAAGCAGGCACGTTATTCTCGCGTGTATGGTTTACTAACCAAGTACAGCGAAGCTACAAGCTTTGTCAGTCCGGAGCTGAGTGCAATCCCCGACGAAAAGCTGCAATCCTTCATCGACGATCCGGCATTTTCCGACTACGATGTAGCGTTGGCAAACGTGCTTCGCGGTAAGGCGCACATTTTGTCGGAAAAAGAGGAACGGCTGCTTGCAGGCGTCGGCAGCTTCAGCGGACAGTTCCACGAAGTGTTCAACCGTTTGGACAGCGGAGACATCAAGTTTGACAAAATCATCGTTGACGGACAGGAAGTGCAGCTGGGACATGGCACCTATTCCATGTTGTTGCAGCACAAGGATCAGGCAGTGCGTAAGTTGGCATTCGAAACCTACTACAAGGCATATATAGAAAAGATCAACACGCTTGCAGGTCTCTATGAGGGCAGTGTGAAAGCGGACTGCTTCTCTGCCAAGGCGCGTAATTTCGGCAGCGCAATGGAAAAGGCTTTGTTCTACGAGCAAGTGGACAAATCTGTTTATGACAATCTTATCAAGTGCATGCACACAAGCTTTGCTCCTTTGCACAGATACATTGCTCTTCGCAAAAAATTGATGGGTGTGGAAACTCTCAACATGTACGATTTGTACGTTGCGATTTTCGAGGATGCCGACATATCCTGCGAGTACGAAGAAGCATGCGAGCTTGTCAAGAAAGGACTTGCTCCTCTTGGCAAGGACTATCTCGATGTGGTGCAGCAAGCCTTTGACAACCGTTGGATAGACGTTCATGAAACGCCCACCAAACGCAGCGGCGCATATAGCAGCGGCGTTAGCGGAGTACACCCCTATATGCTGCTCAATTACCAAAAAACAACGCACGACATCTTTACCATTGCGCACGAAATGGGACACTCGATGCATACTTACTACAGCAGCAAGGCGCAGCCCTTTTCCAAGGAAGGATACAAGATATTTGTCGCAGAGGTGGCAAGTACCTGCAACGAAGTGCTTCTGTTGAAATATCTGCTTGCAACGGAAAAGGACGTCAACGTCAAGAAATATCTGCTGCAGTACTATCTCGACATGCTTCGTACAACAATGTACCGTCAGGCGATGTTCGCCGAGTTCGAACAGATCTCGCATGCTATGGTGGAGGCAGGGCAGCCTCTCACTGCTGAGGCAATGTGCAACGAGTATCTCAAGCTCAATAAAATGTATTACGGCGACGCGGTTCACCACAATGATGAAATCAAATACGAATGGGCGCGTATTCCTCATTTCTATCGCGCATTCTACGTCTACAAGTACAGCACGGGTATCATTTCTGCTGTTTGTATTGCGGAAAAAATATTGAAGGAAGGCGCTCCTGCCGTTGCCGACTACAAGAAATTCCTCTCTCTCGGCGGCTCTATGGATCCTGTTTCCGAGCTGAAGGTTGCGGGCGTCGATCTCACCTCGAGCGAACCCTTCGATATAGTCACCAAATCCTTTGAGGACACACTTGCTCAGCTGGAGGAATTGGTAAAATAACATAAAATGGGGTGAAACGATGGATGTGAACCTCAAAAGTCGGACAAAAAATAAGTCGGATTTTGCTTCGTACTGAGTCCTGTATTGTACAGGACTCAGTTCTTTTAATTTTAGCCTTCTCTTGTTGTAATATTTATATGTACTCCTTTGATTTTTGTATAAGCTCTTTCGTCGGTAGAAATTCCTCGCCAAAGTACAACTCTGATTTCAGTCTGTCAAAGAGGTCCTTTAGGTTGCTGTTGTCCAACCAAGTAGCGGATTGCTGTTTCCGATGCAAGCGGCATTTTAGCAGTCGCACCCTCTGTATATCGTGAAAACCCTTCACATCAACTGTACCCCATGCAATGCTTTTCGCGTTTGATTTTCGACTTTACTAAAGTTCAAACGTCGAAATTTCACTATTGAAATGTAGGGTAATATATGTTAAAATGGTTTATATCCCCTAATGAGGAGCTTTTTATGGCAGAGGTAGTAATAAAAAAATCCAACAAGCTTGGAGCGCGCGTTTGGTTGTCGATAGTCATTTTCGGATTGATGGGACAGCTTGCCTGGATGGTGGAAAATATGTATTTTTCCACATATATTCAAAAGCAGATTACAACCAGCGGCTGGGCTACAAGCGCAACAGTTGCGGCAAGCGCAGTTGTGGCAGCATTGGTCACCATTTTCGGCGGTGTGTTGTCCGACCGCATAGGTAAACGCAAGGTATTTGTTTCGTGGGGCTATATTATATGGGGTTTGGTTACGGCAAGCTTTGCTTTCTTCGGCAACGAGCACTTTTCCGAGCAGGACGTGGTGTGGGTTGTGGCAATATTTGTTGTAATGGATTGCGTAATGACTGTATTTGGTTCCATTTCCAATGACGCTGCATTCAGCAGTTGGGTCACGGATGTCACCGACATTACCAATCGCGGTTTTGTAGACGTCATTCTTTCGATAATGCCCGTTGCGGCACTTATGATAATATTCGTCGGCTTCAATGGCTTGACGGATAACGGTCAATGGACTTTGTTTTTCATAATTCTCGGCGGCATGACCTCGCTTGCGGGTGTTGTAGGATTGTTTTTGATGAAGGACAGTCCGCATCTCAAGCCCGATCGTTCCGGCAAGTATCTGTCCGAGGTGGTGTACGGCTTTCGTCCCCAAAATGTCAAAAAACACAAAATGATCTACATCTGCCTGATAGGCATGATGCTTTCCGGTCTTGCTATGCAGCTTTGGCAGCCCTATATGATAATGATTTTACAGTATACATTGGGGTTTGGCGAGGGATTTGTGATTCCTCTTGCCGCTGTAATTTTGCTCTCCGCGGCTATGGCTGTCGCAGGCGTGTTAGGGGGATTACTTGTTTACCTTGTCAAATTTGTCAACAACAATATGGCGGCTACCTACGTGTTGTTTATAATAGGCGGCACGCTTGTTGAAAGCGCTTCTCTGCTTGCGGCGGGACTGTTCAACGCCACTGCACGCGACTATACCCCCGCGGAAAAGGCCGGTTGTTTTCAGGGCGTGAGGATAATAATTTTCGTGACGCTGCCCATGGTGATAGCCAGCATTTTTTGTCCGCTCATCATCAACGGTTTCGGTCCCACGGTGGAACAATTCGGCGTAGCGCCGGCTCCGGGATATTTTCCTATTCCGCAAATGGCTGAAGGTTATCAACTAAAGGATCACGTTTATCCTTTTGAGTTGTTTTTATTTGCGGCTGCGGTATCGGCGCTGATGTTTATTCCCACCTATTTCGTACGTCGCGAAAACAAAAAATTCCGCGAGGCGAAGCTTGCGGAGATACACGCCGACGTAAAAGCCGTGCGGAGCGGCGCGGACGAACAGAACGAAACAGCGGAGCAGCCTGTTGCGGATGAGCGCAGCAATGGCAACAACGATTGAAGCTGCAAGAAATATCCGTTAAAAAGTTGACTTTTGCGAGCTTTGCGCTAAAATATTGACAGGTGAAAATATGAACAACGACCCATTGATGATTTTTATTGTAGTATTTGCAACACTTTTGGCTGCGGCTTTTACGTCGATAGCCGTTCCTGTGCGACAACGCTTTTTGCACATTGATCCAAAGTATTTTCGTCGTATAAAGGTAAGGTTCCCTGCGTTTTTGTTTGTGGGGATCGGCGACAAGAAGGATACCGGAGATGTCAAAAATTTCGGTGTAATTGTGCCGATGTTTATTTTGCAATTATTGGGCTATATGTGGACTGTGCTGCTCGTCATAGCTATACCGGTATTATATTATCGTATAGGCGTAGATCTGGATATATTGGTATTGGTTCCTTTTGGCGTGGCTTTGGTGCATATGATTACGGTGATTGCTGTTGAAGCGGGTTGCGTCTCGTATGCAAGACGCAAGCAGGCAGGGGAAGAGGCCGCTGCCCTGTCGGAATAAACAAAAGAGGAGAAAGGAGAGCAGTCAAGCTGCTCTTTTTTGTGGACATTTTGCAAATTGATTTAAACTAAAAAAATTGGGGGATATTGCCTTGAAAACAAAAGTAAGAAAGCTGCCCTACAAAGAAGTGATGGCATTGCCCGCAGAGCGTCCTATCAAAACGCGACGCGCGAGCAGGCTTCTTCGTGCTTTGATAAACGTAATATGTGCCGGTGAGTTGAAAAAACTCAATTTTCGATGCGACAGCCATGGTATGGAACAGCTGCGTAAACGGCCTTGTCTTTATTTAATGAATCATTCCAGCTTTCTCGATCTCAAAATCGCCGAGCGGGTGATTCCCTGCCGCTTCAACATAGTTGCCACCTACGACGCATTTGTGGGTAAGCGTGGGCTGCTTTCCGCATTGGGATGTATTCCCACAACAAAGTTCGTCACCGACGTTAAGCTTGTTAGGCAGATGAAATACTGTTTTGATAAGCTTCATATCTCCGTGCTTATGTATCCCGAGGCGGGTTACAGCATAGATGGCACGACAACGGTGCTGCCCTTTGGATTGGGCAAGTGCATCAAGCTGTTTGGAGTGCCGGTGGTTATGATCACGACATACGGTGATTTTTTGTATGACCCTTTGTACAACGGCTTGCAGCAACGCAATGTAGACGTCTTTACTACGATGGAATGTATGCTTACTGCCGAGCAGATAGCCGGAATGTCCGTTGAAGAAATAAATGCCGAGGTTGCAAAGCGTTTTGATTTTGACAATTTCCGTCATCAGCAGCAATCGGGTACCGTTGTCGCGGAATCGTTCCGTGCCGATAATTTGGAGCGTGTATTGTACAAGTGCCCCTGCTGTGGAAGCGAAGGGCGTATGGAGGGCAGTGGCGATAAGCTGATTTGTCACGAATGTCACAAGGTATATCAGCTTACGGAGCTGGGATATATGCGAGCTGCAGACAATGTGACGGAAATAGAACACATTCCCGATTGGTATGCTTGGGAGCGCGAGTGTGTACGAAAGGAAATAGAGTCGGGTACTTACCGATTGGATACGGATGTGAGCATCTATGTTGTGCGCGGCACCAAGGCAGTTTACGACATCGGACGCGGACATCTCACACACACGATCGAAGGCTTTCATCTCACAACACCTGACGGCGAGTTGAATTATGTACATCCTGCCAAAACGTCCTATTCCGTCATAGCGGATTTTTTGTGGTACGAGCTGGGCGACGTAATAGGCTTCGGCGACAACGAAAAGCAATTTTACTGTATGCCTGCGGACTCGTTGCCCGTCGTAAAGGCACGGCTTGCCGCCGAGGAAATATACAAAATTTTACAACAAAAGGCACAGCTTTAAAGCTGTGCCAATATAATTGTAGCTTCTACCTGATTTCAGGCTTCTTTTTTAAGTGTTTATAGGGGGAGGAGTAAGGGCTTCTTCTGTATTTTCGTTGCCGTCGGCATTCTCTTGTATATTGCAGTATTGCTGTTCGATTGCGGTTGCCGCCGTCCCGTTCGACAAAGACGACTCTTTGTTTACAGCCGTTTCGTCATTTACTGCAGCAAAGCCGCCCATCAGCTTTATATCTTCTATTTTTACATCCGATTTGTGCGGTATCGTTTTCCAACCGAGATTTTTGCAAAACAACGAAATAAATGCTATTATCGGGGTCAGTGCTACAAATAACGGAAATGTCAAAACAGTGACGAGCTTGTTCCAAAAGTTGGTTTTGGGCAATCGTTTGCCGGCTACGATCATTATAACAATTCCGTACAGTAATCCAAATATGTACAGGAGTGCAAAGTTTATACCGAAGCTTTTCAAGTTATTCAAAAATACCGTTAAAATATTTTCGTTGAAAACGGGGCTCAACCCCAACAAAATCAGCTGCAATGCAAGCAGAAAACCCGAAATTATGCTTATTGGCAATATATTTACCCAAATATCGTAAACCGAGCCTCTGTTTTTGGTATTGCGTTTAAACAATGCCTTAAACAGCGGCCAGCTTTTCGTCAGTGTAACAAGCAGATGTCCTCTTGCCCAACGCAGGCGTTGCCTCCACATTATTTTGAGATTGGTCGGCTGTTCATCGTAGAACATAGCTTCATCGCAGTATTTTATCTTATTTCCCTGTAAAATTTGATCGGATGAAAATTCCCAGTCCTCCGTCAGTGTCACATAGGGCCACACACCGTCCTTGACTACCTCGCTGCTGATTACGTAGCCCGTTCCCTGCACGCGGGTAGAGCAGCCCAAGAGCGTTCTGCCTCTTGCCTCGGCGATACAGCCCTGCAAAAACATCACTCCGTAGCAGCCGGAAAGCGCATTGTCACCGAAATTTTTTGTGTTTCTGAGTGATGTTACCACCTGTTTGCTGTCGTAATAGACAAAGGCGTCATTCATCTTGTCGAAGTAATCGGGCATCACGACATTGTCGGCATTAAACAGGAAAAAGCCGTCAAAGCTTTTCACATCGTAGTCCTTGTGAATTTGCGAAAACAGATATTTGAAAGCGTAGCCCATGGTGCATTCGTCGGGATTTGTGTATTCATATACCACGGCGCCGGCATCGCGGCTTACCTCTGCGGTTTTGTCAGTGCAGTTGTGTGCAATGACAAAAATCGTCAGTTTATCCTGCGGATAGCTGCTTTGTTGTACGCTTTTTATTAAATTTGCTACTACTTTTTCTTCGTTTCGTGCGGGAATGATAACGCCGTATTTAAGTTTTTTATCCGTTTGTGGATATTTTTTATGTGCAAAAATACCGACTATTGCAAAAACAACAAAATGAACGGTCAGCAAACCGATAAGCAAACTGATGACTGAGTTGACAAAGTTGACCCAGTCTACATAACCCCAGTTTGCTATATTTTTGTAATGAACGATATATTGCTCGAAAAATTGCATACATCCTCAAATAAGAATTGTTAAATCCTATTATAGTTGTTTTGGATATCGATGTCAACAAGTTGTCGATAAATTAGATAATAGCGGCAAGCTGTCACGAACGATCGAAAATGTTGTCGATTTTTATTTCTGTATTTCCCCAAAAGCGCAAATGGGTGATTGCTCTTTTGGGGAAGGGGCAGCTTCAAATTTTCATCGTCAGAGCGATACGCTTTTTTTCAAGGTCAACGGACAGCACCTTTACATCGACGATATCTCCCACCTTGACGACCTCCAACGGATGCTTGACGAATTTGCCGGCAGACATCTGTGAAATATGCACCAAGCCGTCCTGGTGTACGCCGATGTCTACAAACACACCGAAATCAATTACGTTGCGCACGGTACCCTTCAATATCATTCCCTCTTTTAGGTCTTTTAAATTCAGTACGTCGCTGCGCAAAATGGGCTTGGGCATTTCGTCGCGCGGATCGCGCGCGGGCTTTTCCAATTCGGCAACTATGTCCCTAAGCGTCGGTTCTCCGATATCCAGCTCCTTTGCGAGCTTTTCATAGTTGATTTTTGATCTGCTCAGCCCTTGCAGATTGCCGATGTTTTCGGGGGATATGTGTTGTATCTGCATAAGCTTCAATGCCGCAGGATAGCTTTCGGGGTGAACGCTCGTAGCGTCGAGGAAATTATCTCCTCCGCTTATCCTCAAAAATCCCGCGCACTGCTGATACGCTTTGGCGCCGAGCTTGTCCACGCTCATCAGTTGTCGGCGATCCGTAAAGCGTCCGTGCGCCTCGCGGTAAGCAACTATATTTTTGGCGATGGACGCCGTTACTCCGGAAATATATTGCAAAAGCGGTGCGCTTGCAGTGTTGAGGTCCACTCCTACGCGGTTTACGCAGTCCTCTACCACTCCATGCAATGCCTCACCTAACTTCTTTTGGTTCATATCATGCTGGTATTGTCCGACGCCTATGGATTTCGGATCGATTTTCACCAATTCCGCCAATGGATCCTGCAAACGGCGGGCAATACTTGCTGCGCTGCGTTGTCCTACGTCAAATTCCGGAAATTCTTCCGTCGCCAATTTGCTTGCGGAGTATACGCTTGCGCCCGCCTCGTTGACAATCACATACTGTACGGGCAGTCCCGTTTCATGCAGCAGATCCACGATCACCTGTTCACTTTCGCGCGAAGCGGTGCCGTTGCCGAGGGATATGAGGGAAACGTTGTATTTTTTTATCAGCGCAGTCAGCGTCAGCTTTGCTCGTGCAATTTTTTCGGGTGTGGTGGGAGCTGTCGGATATATTACTGCGGTATCAAGCACTTTTCCGGTGGAGTCTACAACCGCGAGCTTGCAGCCCGTACGGAATGCCGGATCCCAACCGAGCACTACTTTGTTTACAATAGGCGGCTGCATGAGCAGCTGCTCCAAATTTTTACCGAACACGGCAATTGCGCCGTCCTCAGCCTTTTCCGTAAGCATATTTCGCACTTCTGTAGCGATACTGGGTTCTATCAAACGGCTGTAGCTGTCCGAAACGGCGTCTCTCAAAAGCTGCTCGGTGTATTGATTTTGACGTGTTACAACATGGCGAACCAAGTAATCGTTGATAAGCTCTGTCGGAGCCGCCACCTTCACTGTCAGCACCTTCTCCGCCTCGCCGCGGTTTACCGCAAGCACGCGATGCCCTTGGATTTTTTCCAGTGGTTCTTCGTAGTTGTAGTAATTGTCGTAAACGGTCTTTACATCCGGCTTTTTGGCAACGGAAGTCAGCTTGCCCAGTCGAAGGGTCAGATCTCTGATAGCGGAGCGGTAGGTCGCGTTGTCGCTTATAAGCTCCGCTATTATGTCCAATGCTCCTGCTATTGCGTCGTCGGCGCTGTTTACGCCTTTATCCGCGTCAATGTACTCCTTAGCTGTCTCTGACACGGGTACGTCCGTCATTTGCAGTAAAATTATGTTTGCAAGCGGCTCCAGTCCCCTTTCCTTGGCGATAGTCGCCCGTGTGCGGCGTTTGGGACGATAGGGGCGGTAGAGGTCATCCACTGCGACTTGAGTCTCTGCCGCTTCAATTTGTTCGCGCAGCTCGTCTGTCAGCAGCCCTTGTTCGTCGATGCTTTTTATCACCTGCTCTTTTTTGTCCTCAAGGTTCCGCAGATAGGTCAGCCTCTCGTCCAGCTTTCTCAGCTGTTCGTCGTTTAGTTCTCCCGTCGCTTCCTTGCGATAGCGAGATATAAACGGTATGGTGTTGCCGTCATCTATCAGCTTGACAGCCGCGTCCACCTGCCATTTGGCTACGTTTAGCTCTTCCGTTATTTTTTGTATTATATCCATATATATCTCCTAAAAATGTCTGTTTGTATTGTACCAAAAAAGCATCAAATAAGCAATTGCTTGCCGCGAAAAAACTTTTGCCGTTGTCTCAATGCCTTTTTTTGCCGAAAGAGAGCGTCAAATTCTGTAAATAAACTTAAAAAAAAACGAAAAAATAATCGGATATTTCGCTAATAAATTATTGACATTTTCGACGGGGGGGGGGTATCATAAATACTATAGCAAAAGTAGGTAAATTTGCTATTTGAAAGTAGATAAAATCAAAAGGAGGAAACAATATGAGCAAAACAAAATTGAGACTGACTTTGCAAACGGTTTTTATTGTGTTGCTGGCGCTTTTGTTGATTGCTATTGCAGTCATCAGCTTATGCGGCTCCGTTCAGCAAGGTCATGCTGAAGAAACGTTCGTGCCCGACATCACCGTGAACAGCGCGAAAGAGCTTAAAGAGGCAGTTCTCAAGGTTGATGTGAGGCAGGATACGCCCTATAAGATACGTCTCGGGGCGGATATCGTGATCGGCACGGCGGACGACTATGTTGTGGTCGGTAACAAAGACGGCGACGGAAACACGGAATCCAATGACGAACGATACGGTCTTCGCACAGGGGCGAGAAACCTCGTGATCGACCTCAACGGTCACACAATGAAGCGTGAAGGCGGATGGTGGGTCATTTCGGTTTCCAACATCGACGGCAAACTCGAACTAATCGATACATCTCCCGACAAGTCGGGCTTGATCACAAATGATGAACCGGGCGATGTTCTCGTCTACAACTACGGCACGTTGATCACGAACGTGAACATGACGAATCCGACCTACCACAATCCTAACGGTTATTCCTTTAACACCTACGCGATGATCAAGAGTTCGACAAATCCGAGCAAAGCAGACGTGGACAATGGGGACTATCAAACCAAGTGGACGAAAAAGCCGTCGGTCACGATCGAGGGCGGCACATTTCTCGGTCCGCAGAGCGGAGCGTTCATCGAGCTGATAGACTCCGACCTCACGATTAAGGATATTTCGTTTTCGCGTGACGAAGACGGCTCTCTCACCCGTTCGATCTTTACTACGAATACTTATGCTTGGAGTTCGACCGATGTGAACAAGGACGGGGATTTTTTCAATGACAGCACAAAAGAGAAATTACTGAATGATATACAAGATAAACTTGGTAAGTACTTGGAGGCTTACAAGCCTTATCGCGGTTGCGAAGTGGTCATTGAGGGCGGTAAGTTTATCGGGTCGAATGGGCGGCTCGAGAACATCACGCTCGGAAGCAAAGTCACATGCAATATACCCGCATACTATGGCTCCCTTACTTCTTATGAAATAGACGAGACCTTTGAAAATAAGGTTACTATTTCGGGCGGCACATGGGAAACGGACTACACGATCTATTGCGCTCCGAATATGTGGATGCAGCCTGCCGACGAGATCGGGAACTATTACAGCGTTACGACAATCGACCAAAACTCCGTCGTGGCTACCGTAACCGCCGAAGGCGACATCGAGAAGCAATTTTCGAATTTTAACGCCGCATGGCTGTATGCCACCAGAAATTTAGACGGCACACGCACAATAAGGGCAGAACAAGATGCTGCGTTTGATCAGTTGAACCTGTGGGACGGTACAAACACCTATATCTATGCAAAGCCGGGTACCGTGACGATCGACCTTAACGGTAAAAAGCTGACATACACCGATAAGGACGCCCCCTCTATTAACGGGTCCAGAGCTGCCATCGCTCTTGAAAACGACAGTAATCTCGGCGCCGACAAACCGTTTAAGTTGATCATAAAAGACGGCACGCCAAAGCAAGAGGGTGAACTGATTTTCAACATCGCAAGCGTTGAGGGGAGTCAGTCGAAACCTACTGGGGCACGCGGTATCAATATCAAAAATCAATATGCGTCGTTCGAGCTTCAAAGCGGAACTATCCGCCAGACGGGCTATTTCCCCAATGAAAATAGCTATACCGACATTGAGGGTGGAAACGGCGGGCAAAGTCAGGCAAAGGCGATCTTCTGTATCGGAGAGAACCTTAAAACCGTCGAGAATGCGGTCGTCACGATCAAGGGCGGCAATATCCTCTCCGAGATCTATTTCGGCACGGAAAGCGCACACGGCGAACTCACGTCATCGCCCGTCCTTGTGGCTTGGGATGACGGCAGAGCGAACAATACCTATAAAAACATCAATTTCCAGGTCAAGGACAACGATACATACAATTACAGCTTCCCCAATAAAGCGAGTAAGTTTGTTTTCGATCTTCATGAGTTCATCATCGAAGAGGGTCACACGAGCGTGTTTTCATGGGATCTGAAGAGCACCGACCCGTATTGGGGAGATATCAGCAGCACGTTCGAGGAATTTACATATATCGCGATGGGGACAAGCAAATTTGCGCTCACGCACCTCGAAGAGACAGACAACTTCATTGCGGGCGGCGAAAGATATGAAGAGCTCAAAGCCGCGATCGAAGCCGCGAAAGCCGCAGACGGCGTCGTCAGCTTCCTTCGAAACGCCACGCTCAATGAGCCGCTGGAACTCGAAGATGTCACACTCGACCTCGACTTCTATCTTGGTTGCCAATTCACGATTGAGGACGGCGGCTCGCTCACCCTTAAAAACGGTGCAACTCTTCGCAACGGCAAGCTCGTAGGCGACATTACGATTGAAGGAGACGCGGCGTTGCAGAATGTGACCGTCACGGGCGACATTGCGGTAAAGAGCGGCAAACTCACCATTCCGAGCGGTATATATGAGGGCTCATTCAATGTCTCCGACGGCGCCGTGCTGGATATTTCGGGCGGTTTCTTCAAGGGCAGTCAAATCGAATCTCTCGACAAATATTTTGCGAAGACGCACGGTGCATATATTGAAGCCGGGCAGCAATACAGTGATGAAACTTTGTATGAAGTGAAGATCGCGCCCAATCTCAAAGCGCAGGAATGGTATAAGAAATATAGTGAAAGCGGCACATTTGAGATACACTCGATCAGCGATTGGAACGCCTTTGCGCTGTATGTTTCAAGCGGAGTTGATTCTTTCCTCAACAAGACCGTATGTCTGAAAGCCGATCTCGACTTTGGGTACAGACCCGACAATGCGTCCATTGCCCTTGCTGCCTATGGTGTGCAGAATAACGAAGAGGACTTCTTCCCCGTCGGCAACCAAACAAATAGATTCAGGGGTACTTTCGACGGAGCAAAGGGAGATGGCGAAAACTACATCATCCAGGGCATCCATGTAATTGAGATCAACGCGGGCTTGTTCGGTGGAACGAACAGCGAGGCAAGGATCAGCAATGTCACCGTAATGAACTCCAAGTTTGAAGGAGGCAGCGGAGTCGGGTACTTTGATGAATACAATACTGAAAAAGGCTGGGTGTTTGTAGGCGGCGTTATCGCACAGGGCAACCAAGGACACAACTCCCTTGAAGCCGCTGCAAAAAATATCAAGATACACAACGTCACTATTGCACAGGCACAGGATTCCGGGAACATCATGGGCGGTGGCTTTATAGGTCAGACTTGGAGCAATTTGTTTATCGATGGTATAGAGATAGACGGAATCACGCTGGACGGCAATTGGAAGATGGGCGGTATTGTCGGCTTCACCGAGGCTTCTGTAACGGTGAAGAACGGCTCCGTCAAAAACTTTGTGGATCGCTGCGGCGGCAGTTATGTCGGCTCGGTTATGGGACAATTGGTCGGTCAAGCCCTAACGCTTGAAAGCTGTGATATCGAAGCTCCTGATAGTTATTTAGTCGGCGGGGCTGATGCCGGTACCGCAGATAAAAAGATCGAGATCAAAGGCGCAGGAACCGATATTACGGCGAAAGGCACCGCCGCGGTGAAGAAAAATCCTCTCTATGGCAGCCACGAACTGGCTCCCGAAGTCACTGTTCCCACAACCGAAGAAGAAACTGCGGGCGGCGGCTTCTCCGTGAACTTCGGAGAAGAGAAGCTCCCGTCCGATTCGTATGTGCTCGATGAGGAAAAAGTGATCGTACGCGATGCAGACGGAAACGAAGTAACAAAGAATAAGAGCGCCCTTGTCAAAGGCGACAAGATCATTGCTGGCAAATCCAAGACGGAATTTGACGAAAGCATGATCGCAGAGGGTTACTGCTATATGAAAGATGAAGAGGGCTTCGTGGTATGCGAGATCTCTGCGTATGTTGAAAGCTTGCTTGCCGAGCTCGGCAATGAAAAAGAACAGCTGCTCAACGACTATCCCTATTCCGCCGACGCTTCGGCGCAATTCGACGCTATCTATGCCGACGCTGCGCAGGCGCTTGAGGTTACCGATGAGCTTACTATGCAGCAGGTGCGTAGAATAGTGAACAACGCGCGCAGAGCAATGAACTCCGTATTCACTCAGGACGAAGAGCTTGCCGCGGCAAAGACCGCTGCCGAAAATGACCTGCTGCTTTATGCGGCAAGCAAGGGCTTGTCCATGCAGGACGAAACCGTTACCAATGGATTGGACGCAATCGCGGATGCTCTTGACGAAAGCGGTATAACTTCCGCACTGCAGTCAGCAAAGGAGAATATAGATGACGCAAAAGCGGCTTTGGATAAAGAAGCGGCAGACAAACAGGCTCAGGAAGAAGCTGCACGCAAGCTTGCGGAAGCAAGAAAAACGGCTGAGAACGAACTTATGTTGTACGCTGCAAGTCTCGGCGTATCTCTTCAAGACAAGTCTGTGACCGACGGAATCGTGGCTATCGAGGCTGCTGACGAAAGTGGTATAACTTCCGCGCTGCAGGCAGCAAAGGAGAACGTAGACGACGTAAAAGCGGCTTTGGACAAAGAAGTCGGCGATCAACAGGAACAGAACGAAGCAGCTCGTAGACTTGCGGAGGCAAGAAAAGAAGCTCAAACCGAATTGATGGTATACGCTGCCGGTCTGGGACTTTCGCTGCGGGATGAAATCGTAACCGATGGTCTCGACGCTATCGAGACGGCTCTTGACGGAAGCGGTATTGCATCCGCACTGCAGGCAGCGAAGAAGAGTATAGACGACGCAAAAGCGGCTTTGGACAAAGAGGCTGCGGACAAGCAGGCACAGGAAGAAGCTGCACGCAAGCTTGCGGAAGCCAAGAAAGCTGCTGAAAACGACTTGATGCTATATGCTGCAAGCTTGGGACTTTCATTGCAGGACAAATCCGTGATGGACGGACTTGCGGCAATTGAGAGCGCAGAAAACGAGGAATCTGTCGAAAAAGCATCGAAAGATGCTCAGTCCAAGGTAAACGAGGTCAAGGCGGCAAATGACGCTGCACAAGTGCTCAAAGAAACGAAGGAGCAGGCTGCAAACGAGCTTAAACTGTATGCGGCAAGCAACGGTGTGTCTCTGAGCGACAAATCCGTAACGGATGGACTTGCAGCGATCGAGAGCGCAGCAGATGAACAATCTGCAACAAGCGCATTGACAGCCGCACGTGCCAAGGTTGACGAGGCAAAAGCAGTCCTTGCTTCTCAAGAACAAGACGGCAACGGCTTGGAAGTTGCATTGCTTTGTATCTGCATAGCAGAAATAATAATCGTAGCCGTACTTATTGTGGTAGTAATAGTAAAAAGAAAAAAGAGCTGACCAACTAAGCAATTCGACTGTAAAAGTATAAAGAAAGGGCTGTCGCGTCAAGCGGCGGCCCTTATCATCTAACAGGTAATAATAAAAGGAGCTGCCGCAAACGAATTTTTTCCGCTTACGACAGCTCTTTAGTATGTTATTTTCAGTAAATAAAAATTTTCTTTTTAAGATATTCTTTCAGTTCGACGATGGGCACACGTTCTTGCTGCATACTGTCGCGGTCTCTCACTGTAACGCAGTTGTCTGTTGCCGTGTCAAAGTCCACTGTGATGCAGAAAGGCGTGCCGATCTCGTCCTGACGGCGGTAGCGCTTACCTATACTGCCCGCTTCGTCGTAGTCGCAGGTAAATTCTTTGAGCAGATCGTTGTAAAGAGCTGTTGCAGGCTCGGCAAGCTTTTTGGAAAGGGGCAGCACACAGGCTTTGAAGGGCGCAAGCTCCGGATGCAGGTGCAGCACTATGCGAGTGTCGCCCTCGCCGACAACCTCTTCGTCGTAGGCATTTACAAGGAATGCAAGGAAAGCTCTGTCGGCGCCGAGACTTGGCTCTATTACATAGGGAATGTATCTTTCACCGGTTACTGGGTCGGTGTAGTCGAGTGTTTCGCCGCTTACTTGCGAGTGCCGTGTCAGGTCGTAATCGGTTCGGTCGGCGATCCCCCACAGTTCGCCCCAGCCAAATGGAAATTTGACTTCGAAATCCGTGGTTGCCTTGCTGTAAAAACACAGCTCCTCTTTGTCGTGGTCTCTCAGGCGCAGATTTTCTTCCTTCATTCCGAGAGCAAGCAGCCAATCCTTGCAAAACTTTTTCCAATAGTCAAACCATTCGAGGTCGGTGCCGGGCTTGCAGAAGAATTCCAGCTCCATTTGTTCAAATTCACGTATGCGGAAGATGAAATTACCGGGAGTGATTTCGTTGCGGAAGGATTTGCCGATTTGACCGATACCGAAGGGCAGTTTTCTGCGAGTGGTGCGGCAAACGTTTTTGAAGTTTACAAATATACCCTGTGCCGTTTCGGGACGCAGATACACCGTTGAAGTGCTGTTTTCCGTAACGCCGATAAAGGTTTTGAACATCAGATTGAACTTGCGTATGGGAGTAAAATCACATTCGCCGCATACGGGGCAATGTATCTTGTGTTCTGTGATGTAGTCCTGCATTTGTTCATTGGTCATCGAGGCTACGTTTACATCTACGCCGTGCTTTGCTTGATATTCCTCAATCAGATTATCCGCGCGATATCTGGTTTTGCAGCTTTTGCAGTCCATAAGGGGATCGCTGAAACCGCTCAGATGTCCGCTGGCTTCCCATGTTTTGGGGTTCATCAATATCGCCGAATCAATACCGACATTCAGCGGATTTTCCTTTACGAATTTTCTGTACCACACTTGCTTGATGTTGTTTTTCATTTCCACGCCCAAAGGACCGTAGTCCCATGAGTTGCTCAGTCCGCCGTAAATTTCGCTGCCTGCGTACACAAAACCGCGTCCTTTGCACAAATTTACAAGCTTGTCCATAGTAAGCTCTGCCATAGTATTTCTCCCTGTAATTTCGTGCTTTCATTGTAGTTTTTGAACACAAATTTGTCAAGTAAAAAAATGCCTTGCACTTAATAGACTTGTATGTTATACTATACAAGTAATTTGTTGAAACTACAACTGTGCAAAGCAATCAAGGAGGTTATTATGTACAGTAGATACGGAAATCCATATATGCGGCGGTGGGTACGCAGTCAGAATCGCGGCGAAATGGTTGTAGAGCAGGAAGCTGCGACTTACAAGGGCGTAACGGGGAAAAGCGTGTTTTTGGTGCTGTTGACGATAGGCATTGCCATAGTCACAGAGGTGGCTCTTTGGCTTACTCTCTATAATGTTGCGGCGGGCAATCTTGAACCGGATAAGCTTTTCCGGGTGATTACTGTTGGTGCTGTCCTTGCCGGCGTCGCCGGTGTTGCCATGTTCATCGGGGCGATTGTGCTTATTTTCAATCCCGCTGCGGCAAAGGTTGTCGGATCGCTTTATTGTGTAATGCAAGGCGTGTTTTTGGGCGCAATTGCGGGCATGCTCAATCTTTATGTGCCGGGCGTATCACTTGCGGCGCTTTTGGGTACAGGAATCGTGTTTTCCGCTTGCTTGTTGTTTTACAAAACGTTAGGCGCCCGTATAAGCAGCCGTTTTGCATTGGGACTGGTTATTGCCATGCTCTGCTTTGTACTGGTGGAGATCATTTGTGTTCCGATTGTATATTTATTGGCCGCTTCCGCAGGCAACGTCGCTTTATTGTTGGGTGTGCAGGCGGGTATTGCATTTTTCTGTGTTATTTTTGCTACCATAACAGTGTTTTGGGATATACAAAATATCGACTATATGGTACAGGTCGGCGCCGACAAAAAATATGAGTGGATACTTGCGTTCAGTCTGACAACAAGTTTAATCTATCTCTACATGGAGATTTTGGAGTTGCTTCTGCGTATTATTATGCTGGTTGGCATATCCAAAAACAAATAAGCTATGACAGAAATCGTTAGTCCGCAACAGCTTTTGGATGAAAAGGGCAATTTAAAGGCGACGGGTTACTCGCGCCATATGAATTTTGTTTTGGACAAAAAGCACGCTCGATCGTCCCGTCTAAAGGAGTGGGATTTTTACCAAATCCACTTCGACAGCCGCTATGTACTGCAGCTTACACTTGGACATGTGTCTTATGCAATGCAGGCTGCGGCTACACTTATCGACCTTGCAACGGGCGACAAGCATTCCGTCGGCAAGATGGCTTCCGTCAAGCCTTCTTTCAAGCGCAATATGCCTACCAATCCTGAGGTAGCGCACACGCTGCAATATTTTTCTCACAACCTGTGCGTACAGTTTGAAACAACGGACAAATTCCGCCGTCTTGCGTTTACAAGCAACGATTATCGTGGAATTCGCGCGGAAATCAATCTCATGCTGACAAACGTTAGCAAGTCGAAGGAAAAGATAGTCCTTACCACTCCCTTTGACAATCCGAAGCATTGGTATCTCAATTACAAAGAAAACTGTTTTATCGTCAATGGTTATGTGCGTATAGAGGACGTAGCATATCAAATAAAAAACGGTTTCGGTCTGATGGATTGGGGCAGAGGCGTTTGGCCCTACAGTCATGAGTGGACGTGGGGAAACGGCGGTACAACCGTTGACGGGAAAAATTTCGGCTTCAACATCGGCTGGGGATTCGGCAACGCCGACGCCGCAACGGAAAACGCTTTTTTCTATGACAACGTGATGTACAAGCTGGGTGAGGTGCAGGAAACAAAGGTGGGAGATATCTATCATTACACCGATACGGACAAACGTTTTGTGTTCAATGTCGAGCCCATTTTTGACAATTTCACAAAGCTCAACGTTCTGTGGATCCACAACAAATGTCATCAAATTTTTGGCAAATGGACAGGACATGTTGTGTTGGACGACGGCACCAAATTGAAGATACCTCCGTTTGTAGCGTTTTGTGAGCACGCTCAAAACAAATGGTAATTTTACATATACGGCAGTCGGTATTTCCCGAATGTGTGTTCAGCAACTGTGTACTCGGGCGATAAGGCTGCCTGTTTTTTAATTATTTGCATTTGACGTAAAACAAAATTTCTTAAAAAAACGCTCTCTATTGATGTGCCGTTTTTTGAAAGGCTTTGGAATTTAATTCACATCATCTGAGAGCGGTAATTTTTTTATCATTGATTTGGATATCGGTCGCGGATAAATCGGACGATCAGCGGTGCAAGCACCTCGCGGTGAAATTGCGCAGATGGGTGCAGCCCGTCACCGTAGTAGCCGGGAGAGTCGTATTCAATGGCGAAATTCGCCTCCTTTGCGGTGTCCAACACGGGTATGTCAAAGCTTGCGCACGTCAATTTGACAGCATTGCAAAAATCGTTGAGTTTCGACTCGGCGGCGCTGTCGCCGAAAAGCTGCAGCTTGAGCGGAGTCATAAAGAAAATAAATGCGTTGGGATATTTGTCTTTCAGTCCCTTGCAGAGTATATTCAAAGCGCCGAAAAAGGTGTTTGTATCGGTATCCTCGGGATGTCCGAGCATGCACAGTCGTCCGAAATCGTTTGTTCCTCCCATCACAGATACGATATCGGCGTCCTCCATCAAGGCGTATCGTTCGCACATTGGCATATAAGCGTCGCCTAATCTGTTGTAGGAAGCGATTGTCGAGCCGTTTATTCCGTAGTTTGTTGCCGATTGCAGTCCAAGCTCATCCTTAACAAGCTCGCAGTAAGGCTTGAGTATTTGCTCGCAATCTCTTGTTCCGTCCAATGCAAAGGTTATGCTGTCGCCAAGCGCCACGTAGCGAAGATTTTTCCAAATTATGTTTTTCAAGGCTTTCTTCCCTCAACCAAAATTAATATTTTATATGCTTTGAGCCTTATTGATTATGCGGGTTGTCATCTTGCGGTATTTTTGAGACAATTTGTGTCATATTTTGCCGAAACAGCGCATCAAATATATCAATCAGCTTCGGAGCAAGATATGAAAGAGTACATACGAGAGCGTGTGATGGAAATCGCCGACTACCTTATTGCGCACAAATGTACGGTGCGCGCCGTAGCCGACGTCTTTTGCGTAAGTAAATCCACTGCGCACAAGGATCTCGCCGAGCGCTTGCCGCAAGTCGATCCAGAGCGTTACAAGATCATAGCTGCTATTCTTGCAAACAATTGGAACGACAGGTATGTTCGCGGTGGAATTTCCACCCACAACAAATACAAAGGGTAGGAATTTTCCTGCCCTTTTATTTTGTCAAACAGCGGTCCTTGCGCCGCGTTTTTTTGATTTCAGTTCTTTTTCCAAGTTATTGCAAGCCTCTGCCAATTCCTCCGGCGTTTCACCGACGTCTATTCCGTCCAATATGTTTTGCAGACGGTACTCGGTGTTGAGGTATCGTATTGTTTGGTAACCGATAACCGTAGTGAGGGTACCGTTGGCGAGGCCCTGTACGGAGCTGTCCACAATGGCAGCAATGGCATTTCCGAGAATAGGAATACCCTTAACCGCCGAACCCATTGTCTGAACAACGCTGTGCCCGATATTCATTCCGCCTATGCCGTAGGCAATCAAGGCATTTTGCAGTACTCTGGCAACAATGCGTGCCAGTCTGGCGTCGGAGGGACGGAATCCGTAAAGAAACACCAAATCTTTGATCAACTGTAGGTTGAGAAAGATCACAAGTGCCGTATCTACTTTTGCGGCTTGGGAAATGGCGGAGTATGCGGCGCATTTTAGGCTGCATTTGAAAATCATATCCTTGGCGTTTCTCTTCACGGAGCCTTGATACAGCTCAGTCAGCGTTGACTTGAGCTTTTCCTCATCACCAAGTTTCAGCGCAATGGCAAGGCGTCCGACAACTTCACTGTCATACCAACCTGTGCCCTCCACCTTGCCTGTAAAGTCTATAATTTTTTCGGAAATTTCATGGCGAAGTTTTTTGTTGTGACGTTTGGCTTGCTTAGCTGTCATAACAGTCACGTTTGTTACAAAAGCGCCTGTTTTGAGAATTTTGACGAGGGGAACAATAAATACGCATATAAACAGTACAAGACATGCAGCTCCGACGCCGTAGCCTGCGTATTCGTTTATTTCATATACGCGCATGGTCAGGAAAAACAGGCATACGAACAGTACAACGCCTACAAGAGCCGCGCCCATGTACAAAAAAAGACGTGCGCTTCTTACATTTTGGCGTCGTGTGTATTTTTGTTCGTATTCATATATGCTCATTTTACCGTTTTGTTCGGACGAAATTTTTCTTTGTTGATCGGCAGCAATATCCGTCAATTGTTTGGGTTGTTTGCAATCAACCTCATTGGCAATGCGTTTGCTCATATAATCACTCCTTTGGTTGATTTCCCTGCGGAGGAGTCCACAGGTTGTATCGCTCCGGATGCATTATGGCGTTGGCAAATTTTTCTTCGATACCGGGGTTTGTTTTGGCAAGCTCCTTCAACAGCTGTTTCATATGCTCGCGTTCCGTGTGACGGTTTGCGGGACAGGGAGCTTGTACCACAGGAAGCTGTTTTGCAAAGCCTACAAGGTCGCGTTCGGGAATATAAATCATCGGGCGTATAAGCGTGACGCCGCTTCGTGACATGTAGCTGACCGGTTGAAAGGTATTCAGTCTCCCCTCATAGAACAAACTTAATAGGAATGTATCCACAACGTCGTCGCGATGGTGTCCCAGCGCCAATTTATTGAAGCCGCGGTTACAAATTTCGGTATTCAGTGCCCCGCGACGCATTTTGGCGCAAAGGCTGCATGGGTTTTTCTCCTTACGCACATTGAATATTATTTCGGCTATGTCGGTTTTAACAATGCTGTAATTTACCCCGAGCTGTTCGCAGTATCGGGCAACGGGATCAAAGTCGCTTTGTTCAAATCCCATATCTATAGTAACTGCCAAAAGATCAAAGGGTACGCCAAAGTACTTTTGATATGCGGCAAGCATCGTTAGCAGTGCAAGACTGTCTTTGCCGCCGCTTACGCCGACAGCCACCTTGTCGCCCGATTCTATCATACGATATTCGTTTATTGCCCGTCTAAAAGGCGAAAGCAAGTTGTTGAGTTCCATATTACAATTGTATAATGCCATTCGCTTTTTTGCAAGTTTTTTTAAAAATTATTTCTTTGATTATTTACAAAACGGCACAAAAATGATATTATCTAAGTAACTAATCTAACTAAAAGGAGAAGGAATATGAAGTGGATTTGCAATGTTTGCGGCTATGTTCACGAAGGTGACACGCCGCCGGAGGTTTGCCCGCTTTGCGGCGTCGGCTCCGAAGAGTTTTCCCCCGAGGAAGAATGATCCCCATGCAAGGGTTTTGCGACTAATAAAATCAAGGAGAAGAAATTATGAAATTTGTTTGTTCAGTTTGCGGTTACGTGTATGAAGGTGACGAGGCCCCTGAAAGATGCCCCCAATGCCGTGCCCCCAAGGAAAAGTTTGTGGCGCAGACTTCGGAAATGACTTGGGCGTCCGAGCACGTTGTGGGAGTTGCCAAGGGTGTTCCCCAGGATATTATCGACGATCTCAGAGCCAATTTCAACGGTGAATGCAGCGAGGTGGGAATGTATCTTGCCATGAGCCGCGTTGCTTTCCGTGAAGGTTATCCCGAGATAGGTCTCTATTGGGAAAAGGCGGCTTACGAGGAGGCAGAACACGCAGCTAAATTTGCCGAGCTGTTGGGCGAAGTTGTAACGGACAGTACCGCTAAAAATTTACAAATGCGTATTGAAGCGGAAAACGGCGCCACAATGGGCAAAACGCAGCTTGCAAAGCGTGCCAAGGAATTAGGCTTGGATGCTATCCACGACACCGTTCACGAAATGGCACGTGACGAAGCGCGTCACGGCAAAGCATTTTTGGGTCTGTACAATCGCTATTTTAAAAAATAGTGTAAGCTTCAGGAAAAGGTTGTAAACAAATGTAATTGGAATCAGGCGGTTTGACGGTTGTCAAATCGCTTATTCTATGTTCGGCAAAAGTGTGTAAGCCTATATTTGATTACTATAGTATTCTGAGTTGAAAGACGTAACATGCTCAAATTCAAGCTAACAGCCAATGGAAATGGTCGCTTTGTCGAAAGCTTTGCCCTATATTGTTGTTCTAATTTGCACTTGCGCAAGTATTCATTATGTTGTATAATATAAAATAATAAAACGGCTTGAAAACCAAACGCTTTGCCAAATCAGCCAAAAGCATCAAGAAAATGGAAGGTGTAATTGATGTTTAACAGAAAAAAGAAATACACTTCATCTAATTTGCAAAATGTCAAGCTTAAGTGCAAACTGGGATTGGCGCTTTCGGGTGGAGGAACGCGCGGATTTGCTCATATCGGCGTTCTCAAAGCCTTCAACGAAGAGCGTATCGGATTTGACTGCGTTGTCGGAACGTCTATCGGATCCTTGATCGGCTCAATGTATTGCGCCGGTGTGGGCACAGAAGCAATTATGGAGGAAGCAAGGCTTGTTTCACGTAGAGAAATTGTGAGCCGTTTGTGGCTCAATTCCGATCCCTCCAACATTGAGAGAATTGTAAACAGGCTGCTTGTGGACAAAACATTCGACGAATTGTCGCTGCCCTTTGCCGCCGTTGCGGTGGATATCAACAGTGGAAGCGAGGTTGTGCTCAACAGCGGCAGTGTAGCTAAGGCTGTTTCCGCAAGCTGCGCCGTGCCCGTTTTATTTCACCCCGTAGCTTTAGAAGGAAAGCTGCTTGTGGACGGCGGCTTGCTTAACAACATGCCTGCGGATGTTTGTCGGACTATGGGCGCCGACATTGTTATTGGAGTCGATCTCGACCATAGCCGCGGCTCCGGAGCACGTTCGCAAAAAATAAAGGATATTCTTGTGGCAACGTGGACAATAACTACAAAATCCACAATGTACAAAGGACAGCAAAACAGCGACATTATTATCGAACCCGAGCTTCAGGAATTTAATCGTACAAGTCTCAACAATATCGACGCAATGGTTGCGGAAGGTTACCGTGCAGCCAAGCAAAAAATGCCCGAAATAAAGAAATTGCTGGGCTTAAAGTAATGGAGAACGAACTATGAAACACGGCTGTAATAAAAAATTTATCTATCTGGTGATCATTGTCTGCGTATTGGTTTTCACATTGGCGCTATCTGCGTGTAATTTGTTTGAAGCTCAACTGCAAGCGGAGTATAGAGGAGGAGATATACCTGTCGGCGGAGAGCTTGACCGTTCGCAGCTTTTTGTGGAAATAACCGACATGACGGGAACCACTCGTCTCGGTGAAGGCGAGTACACGTTAAGCGGCTTTGACAGCTCTGCTACGGGGCCGAAAACCGTTACTGTAACCTACTCAAAAGGTAATAAAACTCTTACTGCCGTTTTTACGGTAAATGTGGTGGAAGAACCGGAACCCGATGTTATATTGTCCTCAGTATCGGCAAGCTACAGCGGAGACGATGTCGTTGTTGGTGGTACGCTCGATAACAGTGCGATCACCGTCACGGCAGCGTATAGCGACGGCAGCAGCAGGATAGTAGAGGGCGGCTGGACGATAAGCGGCTTTGACAGCTCAACAGCAGGTGCCAAGACCGTCACCGTCACATACAGTGAGGGAGATATTTCCAAGACCTGCACCTTCACGGTCAATGTTGTGCCGCAGGGAACAATCCCTCCCGTTATGGAATTGCGATCTATTTCTGCAGCTTATAATGGCGGCGATATTGTTATAGGTGGTACGCTCGATATCAGTGCAATCACCGTCACGGCAACGTATGGCGACGGCAGCAGTTGGATAGTAGTGGACGGCTGGACGATAAGCGGCTTTGACAGCTCAACAGCAGGTGCCAAGACCGTCACCGTTACATACGTTGAGGGAGACATTTCCAAAACCTGCACCTTCACGGTCAATGTTGTGCCGCAGGGGACAACGCCTTCCGTTGTGGAATTGCAATCCATTTCCGCAGCTTATAATGGCGGCGATGTGATCGTCAACGCACAGCCCAACAAGGTGGATTTTGTCGTTACCGCATTTTACAGCGACGGCAACAGCAAGAGGGTCACCGATTTCACCCTGGAGTTTGACAGCAGCCAAGCGGGTCAAAAACCCTGCAAGGTCATTTATTCGGAAAACGGCGTCGAGCGCACTGCAACAGTCAACATCATGGTTGTTGAAGTCTCACAGCCCGGTGAACCCACTGAAGGCGAATACAATGTCGATGTTATCAAGAACGAAAATTTGTCCATGCATTTTCTGATGCTTGGCAACAAATTCACGGGAGACAGTGTATACATCAAGGCAGGAGAAACAGATATCTTGATTGACGCTGGTTCACGTTACAATAGCGCAAGCACAATTTACAATTATGTTTCGCAGTATTGCAGCGATGGAATTTTGGAATATGTAGTTGCAACACATGCACACCAGGATCACATTGAGGCATTTGTGAATGGCAGCAACAATGGCGGTGGTGTGTTGGATAGATTCAAGGTTGAAAATATTATAAGATTTGCAAGAAAATCAACAGATTCCAACATAAGCAAGCTGTTTATGAACAAATTGGATGAAATGAAGAAACAAGGGGTCAACGTCTTTACCGCCGCCGATTGTGTAAACAACGCCAACGGTGCCCAAAAAGAATATACTCTTGCCAACGGAATTACCATGGAAATACTCGACCAAAAGTACTATCATCAAAACACCAGCAACGAAAACAACTATTCCGTGTGTCTGATGATAAAGCAAGGCGAAAACAACTACCTCTTCACCGGCGATCTTGAAGATGATGGTGAGGCATCTCTTGCGCAACTCAATTCCAATCTACCTAAAGTGAAGCTGTGGAAGGGCGGTCATCACGGTTCGTATACGGCGGGCAACACCGCTCTACTTACAAAGATACAGCCCGAAACAGTTTGCATTTGTACATGTATGGGTACTACCGAATATACTTCTTCGGGAAAACACATTTTCCCCGCGCAGGAATTTGTCGATCGCGTTGCGCAGTACACCGACAGAGTTTACTGTACATCAGACGGCACAAAGTACAAAAATAGCAGCAGCTGTTTGCCAGCCAACGGCAATATAGTTTACGCATGCACAAATGGACAGATAACCATGTATTTTTCAAACAACAATTTGAAATTGAAAGATACCGATTGGTTCAAACAAAATCGTACAATGCCCAACGCTTGGAGAAATTCATAGTCCGCTGCGGTCGGCAAACGGATAAAACGTAAAAGCACTAATGAACAAAACCAATTCCTCCACAACAGTCGAGCTTAACAAAAAAGGCACCTTGACCGCGCGTTGGCGCAAGGTGCTGTTGCTCATTTGCGGAGCGGTTAGTTCGATATTGCTTCTTTTATTGGTTTTGACGGGATATTACCTCGGCTGGTGGGGCGGAGTTTACGGTCTGCATGGCTACGACAAACGGATTTATAATGTAAATGCTATTGCTTCCGAGCAGCTTTCGATACATTTTCTTCAAACCTATGGCGGCAACGGCGATTGCATCTACATAAAAGTCGGCGACACTGATGTTCTCATCGACGCAGGTCCCTCTCTCGAGGGTGCGGCGTCTGTTGCGCAATATTTGGACAGGTACTGTACGGACGGTGTGTTGGAGTATGTCGTTGCAACGCATGGCGACGCAGATCACCTCGCCGGTTTTGTAGGAACCACCGTCGTCAAGGGAATTTTTTCACGTTACGATTGCCGTACAATAATACAGTTTTCCCAAACGCATGCTGTGGGCGATGTTTTTCTCGCTTATTGTAAAGCGCGTGACGACGAAATAGCCAAAGGCGCCAGTTGCTATACGGCGTTACAATGCTGCAATGAGCAAAACGGTGCGCAAAAGGTGTACGACCTGGGCAGCGGAGTCACTATGGAAGTGCTTTATCAGGATTACTACGAAAAGCTTACGGCAGAAGAAAATGACTGTTCGGTGTGTATTGCGATCAGGCAGAACGAAAACTGCTATTTGTTTACGGGTGATTTGGCTGAGGCGGGCGAGACATCTCTTTTAGCAAACAATCCTACTCTCGGTCAGGTTACTCTGTATAAGGGAGGGCATCACGGCTCCTCTACCTCCGGAAGCTTGCCGCTGCTTGACGCAATCAAACCTCAATATGTTTGCGTTTGCTGCATTGCGGGCAGTGTGGAGTACACTCAAAATGCACTGAGCACATTCCCTACGCAGGAGTTTATAAATCGAGCAGCTCGTTATACCGACAATGTTTTTGTCACGGGCTGCGCCGACGTGGTTATGGACGGAAACAACGGTCGGTACATGGACACGGGATATCATGCGCTCAACGGCGATGTTGTGTTTACCTGCACCGACGGAAGGATTTCTATGTATTTTTCCGCCGACGACAGCAAACTCAAGGATACCGAGTGGTTCAAAACTAATAGAATACTACCCGAACAGTGGAGCACATTATGATAACTTTTTCTTTCGACGGTACTTCTCACGGCGAGTGCTACAAGGGTATCATCTGCGGGTTGCCCCAAGGCTTTACCTTTTCCGCAAGCGAGGTCAACAAACAGTTGGCGCTGCGCAAGCAAGGCTATGGCCGCAGCACACGTCAGCAATTTGAGGACATTGCTGTGTGGCAGGGCATGGTTGGCGACAACGTAACGGTTGACGGAGAAATGCATTTTTTTATTGCAAACAAATGCGTAGAAACGCGACCGGATATAACCGCTTTGCGCAGCGGGCACAGTGATGTCGTTGGGCAAAGCCGTTTTCCCGCGTTGACCGCGAGACAGCTTGCAGAGCGCACAAGTGCGCGCAGCAGTGTCTGTTATGTAGTATTGGGCGCAGTCTGCAAGCAGCTTCTTGCACAAAGAGGAATATTTACTTACAGTTACGTGGAAAAGCTGGGAGGTATATCTTCGCGCAATCGTTTTCGTTACGGTATATCGCAAAAGGAACCTCATTTCGCAATTTTGCACTGTCCGTGTCGATATGCGACGGAATTGATGAGGCAGGCTGTCGATCGTGCCCGCGAACAGGGCAACAGTCTTGGAGGCATTGTAGCCGTTGGCGCCACCGGTGTGCCGATGGGACTCGGCGAGATTGCCCCCTATTCCGAACGGCTTGATGCCGTTATTGCGGCAAATCTTGTCGGAATACCGTCCGTTAAAGGTATCAGCTTCGGAATCGGAAGCAAATACGCATCATTGACAGGAGTTGAAGCGCACGACGAACTCATTGTCAAAGAGGACAAAATTGTCTACGCAACAAACAAGTGCGGCGGGATAGTTTCTGGCTTGACCACGGGCGAGGACATTATTTGTCATCTCACAGTTAAACCTGTGCCCACTGTCAAAGGGGTGCAAACGGTGGATGCTGCAACACATCAACAGGTTGCTCAACATTACGAACGTGCCGACTCTTGCGTTGTTCCTAATGTGGGAGTTATTGCGGAAAATATTTTGGCGTATGTCATTGCCGATCAATTGCTAAAGCAAGGTATCTGATATGGGTGACGTTTATTTTGATAATTTTGTTTTTTCTCGTTACAAACATGCACTTGTGGTGACGGATCCGTACATTGCCGAGCTTTATGGCATTGCCGGAGACAACGTGTTTTTATTGCCGCGCGGCGAACAGGCAAAGAGCTTCGACAATGTTGCTGCACTTTGTAGATGGTTTCTTTCCAAACAGCTTACTCCCGCAGGGTTGGTTGTAGCTGTCGGCGGCGGCAGTGTGGGTGACACAGTTGGTTTTGCTTGCAGTATTTTCAAACGCGGAATCCGTCTTTTGCATGTTCCTACAACGCTCATCGCAATGGTGGACAGTGCAATAGGCGGTAAAACAGCGATAGATCTCGACGGAGTCAAAAATGCCGTGGGCAGTTATTTCTTCAATTTCGATACTTTGATTGATCCGGATTTTTTGCACACGCTTGATGAAGAACAACTGAAAAGCGGCGCCGGTGAAATACTCAAATACCGTATGCTTAACAAAGAAATAGACAACTGTGTTACCAATGGAGAAAATTTGCAATCCGTCATTGCGGCATGCGTTCGATTTAAACAGGAAATTTGTGCAGAGGATCCCTATTGCAGAGGAAAGCGCAATGCGTTGAATTTCGGACACACAATTGGGCACGCCATGGAGCTTGCTCTGGGGCTTTACCATGGATGTGCTGTTGCAAACGGGATCTATTACGAAACGAAACTTGCTGCAAGCTTGGGCTTGTGTTCCAAGCAATATACGTCAACGTGGTGCGGCGAGACGGAAAAATCATTTTCCATAAGTCCTCTTACCGAGAAAATTTTGGATTTGACCCTTCAAGACAAGAAAAATAAAGAAGGAAGCGTGGCATTTGCGCTGCCTACAACTTTCGATCTTACGTATTTGCCGCTTGACAGCTTAAAAGAGCTTTTATTGTATTAAAAAGCAGGTGTAAACAGGACTAAAACAATGAGTATGATCGCATTCAACGACAAATTTGATCTCGCTGCAAATATCCGATGCAGCGACAAATCATTGACTCATCGTGCATTTATTTTGGCTGCCATAGCCGACGGAGTGAGCACGATAAGCAATGTGACTTTTTCGCAGGATGTAGTTTCAACAATACGCGCATTGGAAGCTTTAGGCGCGGAAATTCGTATAGAAGGCAATTCCGCAGCAGTCAAGCCGATCGCCTTGCCCAAGAGTGAAGTAACTATCAATTGCGGAAACAGCGGTACAACGGCACGTCTGCTTGCCGGACTTGTCTCAGGGTTGGGTGTGAAAGCCGTGTTTGTCGGTGATGACAGTTTGATCCAACGCCCTATGAGGCGCGTTGTGGAACCGTTGCGGCGTTTAGGCGCGCAGATCGAATATAAACCCGGCAGCTTATTTGTATGCCAAGGCGGATCTCTGCACGGCGCCGTTATCAATGCCGAAGTAAATTCCGCGCAGGTAAAAAGCGCGGTTTTGCTTGCAGGACTTTTCGCCGAAGGACAAACCGAGTATATCGAGCAAATGCCGACGCGCAATCACACCGAATTGCTTCTTGCCGAACTCGGCGCCGATATCAAAACCTCATACAAAAATGGCAAGTATTCCGTTAGCGTGAAAAAAAGTCGTCCCAACGCCTTTGATGTGGAATTGCCAAACGATCCTTCCGCTACAGCCTATTCTGTGGCTTTGGCACTGCTGCGAGGACAGGAAAATACCTTTACAAATGTATTGGTAAATCCTACGCGTATGGGCTTTTACAATGTGCTGAAACGCAGTGGTGCAAAACTGAGCATTTGTAATATTCATACGGTTTTGGGCGAACAAGTAGGGGATATATGCGTAAAATGCAGTACGCTGTCTCCCATTGCTGCTACGGCGCATGACGTATGTGACGGTATTGACGAAATTCCGCTGCTTGCTACAATGGCGTTATTTATCAAGGGCGAGCATCATTTTGAATGTGTTGGGGAGCTTGTTCACAAGGAATGTAACCGCGTTGAAGCGATAGAGCATATGGCAAACGTTGTCCATCAGCAATGCAGCTTTGACGGTGCAAATCTTACGGTTATTTCTGACGGTGTTGTGCCCTGCGGCAAGCGGTTCAAAACGTTCGACGACCATCGTATTGCCATGTGTGGAGCAGTACTATCCATTATTGCAGGCAGCGGTTGTATAGACAGCGCCCCGTTTGATATTTCTTATCCGCAGTTTCTCGATTCTCTCGGTATACGCCCTCTTAAATTGGGGCTGATCGGGACAAATATACTTCAAAGCGTTTCTCCGCGCATGCAGACTTATCTTGCTATGCAGGCAGGAGTATGCTGCAGCTACGGTATCGTCACGCTTGCCGCGGATGTCTCCGACGCGGAGCTTTTGCGTGTAATAGACTCTTATGACGGTCTAAATGTGACAATGCCCTTCAAAATCCGAGTGGCGCAGCTGCTGAACGCGGATATACCTGCGGTAAACACGGTAGGCAAGGGCATTGTGCCGCAATCCACGGACGGCTATGGGCTTGTGCATTCTCTGCAAAAACACGGGGTGGATTTTGTCAACAAACCTCTTTGGATAGTAGGTGCCGGCGGCGCAGCGCAATCATGCGTTTCGGAACTGCTCAACTACGGCTGTAAAATGCGAGTATTCAACAGAACCGCTCAAAATGCGCGGTTGCTTCGCGATAGATACGGTCTGCCCGATGAGGTCGCGGATCCGGTCGGAATGTTGACTTTTATACCGGAGTGTACCTATGAGCAGGGTTTATCTCTGCCAAATAGTTGTAAATTTGTGTTTATTTCGGCTTATATGGGTTACAGTGCCATTCGGGAAAAGGCAGAAGCACGCGGCTTGACTGTTGTCGACGGCTTTGAAATGAACTATTTTCAGGGTACTGTCGGTTTTTCCTTGTGGACAGGAACTCCTGTTCAGGACGACTACGAGGGCTACCTTGCTTACGTAAAGGAATTCGATTATATTTAAGGAATAAATATGAAACTGCTGATTCTCAATGGAGTAAATCTTAATATGCTTGGAAAGCGTAATCCCGAATTATACGGAAGCGATACGCTGTCCGAGCTGGAAAACAAGCTGCGCAGCTACGCCGCGACGCAAAACGTAGAAATATATTGCCGTCACAGCAACAGTGAGGGCGAGCTGGTAGATATTTTGCAGCAAACAAGCTGTGATGGCGTAATTTTCAATGCCGGCGCTTACAGTCACTACAGCTACGCGTTGAGGGATTGTATCGAGTGCATAGACGTACCGGTTGCAGAAGTGCATATGACGGATATTATGAAACGTGAAGCATTCAGACATGTTGACGTACTTGCCGATGTGTGTGCCGCTCGATTTGTGGGAAAAGGAATACAAAGCTATATTGACGCGGTGGATTTTTTCGTCGGCAAACACAGATAGAGATAATATGAAATGCGGAATGCTGCGGAAGTGGATTTTGCTTTGTTATTGTATAAGGTAAAGTGATATGGACAAGATTATTCTCATCGGGTTTGCTGCAACGGGCAAATCCACGGTAGGTGCTTTGCTCGCCGATAAGTTGACAACAGAGTTTATTGATGTGGATCACGAGATTGAAAGTGTTGCCGGTAAAAGTGTGCAGCGCATACTCGAGCAGGATGGAGAGCAGTATTTTCGTTCGCTGGAAAACCACGAATTAAGCAAACTGACAAGCAAGGCTGCGGTAATAGCATGCGGAGGCGGAAGTGTTCTTTGCGATAGTTTTTCCCAATTGGCTGCAACCGGCAGGGTGGTGTGGCTGCAAGCAAGTGCGGATATCATTCATCGTAGACTCAACGGCGGTAGACCTCTTTTTGACGGACTGACGGTTTCCCAACTCAACGCCTTTATCCAACAGCGTTCCGTCTTGTATGGCACCTATGCGGATATTGCTATTGCAACCGACGAGTTCACTCCCGAGCAGGTTGCCGCACAATTGCTTAATATGTTAAAAAAAGTTTGTAACAAACGATAGTGCCAATAAAAAGGATTTTTATAATATTGTATAATAATTAATCTGCTTAAACATATAAAAAGGACGCAGCCTTACGGTTTGCGTCCTTTGTCAACTATTAATTTCTGTTTTGCCGTTGTCAGGCAGCTTTCTTTAAATTCTTTTTGTTTTTGAACATTTTTACTACGATAACGACCAGCAATGCCGCAACGAGCGCCACACTGGAAATTACCGACAGCAACAGTCCTACGTCTACGGGTGTACGTTCAACGGGTGTTTCATTCTCGTCGCCATTGCTCTCGTCGTTCGTTTCGGGAACCTTGAGCATCTCCGTCCAATCTTCTTCGGAGGGAACGTATTTGCTGTCGGCAAGCAGCGCGCTCAGTGCACCGTCAGCAGCTTGTTCGCCTTCGTCAAGCTCAAGCGCGCCTACCTTTACAAGCAGCTCAACCTGCTCTTTGGTAAGCAGATCCTGAATGGTGATTGTCTCACCGTTAAATTCGTAGTTGCCCATCGACCAATTGACGATGTATTTTTCTGCGTCCTCATCTTCGGTGTTTTCCGCTGTGGAGAAGGATCCCAGCGAGGTCATTTGAACTGCGTCAAAGTACACGTCGCCTTGATTGAGCTTTGTACCGTCAAGGCTGCCGTTAAACAGTGCGATACGGACAGTCTGCGTTTCGTCGCCAGTGATTACCATAATGTAATAACGCGACCAACCGTTTTGCAAATCGCTGTGTTGGATCAGTTGTCCGAAGGACGTTTCATTTTCTGTCACTTCCTTGCCCGTTGCAATCACTCTGTCCGCTCTGTTGAGAGTTGTGTCGGTGTTCATCAGGTAGAAGTTTGCGTTGTCTCCTTTCGCTAAAACAGAAAATACGTAAACTGTTCTTGTGGAGAGTGTTATGTCATTGGAGAAATATCCGAAGCTTGTTGCAACGTTGTTTCTGATACGCAGAACGTTTCTCTGTTCGTCGTCGTAGTCGCCGTAACCGAGTCCCTCCTCGATACCGCGTAAAACTTGACTGCCCGTCACATCGCTGCGTTTTCTCTCGATACCTTCAATAGCCTCCGTATCCTTGCCGTCACGGTAGAGCATGCTGTCACCTGCAAATGCGGGAGACCAATTGGAGGGCTGCGTTACGGTGTTGTCCGTTGAGGAAAACGATCCGTTTGTTACGCTGGTGCTTGCGGATACTCCGATGAGGTCCAGCTTCTTGGCGTAGCTGCCGCTGCTTGCGTTGTTGTAGTCTCTCGAAGAAATTTTTTCGTAGGAGGGAGTAGTGATATACAGTGTTCCCTTGGGTACAAGACTCTGTTCGATTTCCTTATCCGTGTAGGAATCCTTGTTGCCCAAAGTTACGAGAATGCTGACCTCCTGTTCAACTGCAGAAGGCTTGACATACACATCATATTTCAGCCAGCCGCAATTTGCATCGGTGTCGATTTCCTTGCTTGTAACAATGCTTGTCCAGCTTCCGTTGTTTACGTCCTTCCATTCGCCGGCTTCGTTATCGTATGTTTGTACGTAAATGTTTGCTTCCGCCACCTCGTTTTGTTGCGTCACTCTCAGCCAAAAGCTTACATGGTGATGGTCTTTGGACCACAAGCTGTACAGAGTGTTGATGCCGTTTTGCGCGCCTGCATTGGCTGACAATTTGGCGGCATTTAGACGATAGCTTATAATTTCCCCGGGATTGCTTCCATCGTAAACAAGCTTGTGAATTTTAAATTCGGTTGCAACGCGTTCCGGTTCCGTTTCGCCGGAATCACTCTTTTCGGCGTCTTTGTAGAAGTCGTCTCTGTCGGTAAAGGGGAAGTATTCTTCGCCGCTGTTTTGGAACTCTTCGGATGTTGAGTAAACGGCTTCCGTTCCAAGCGTGCTCTGCTTATCCCAATCGAGATAGATGCTTTCATCTTCGATATCTTCGTTTTCAATTACCTTGAAACGTGTGCTGTTTGCGGCGTCGGGAGCGTCGACTGTTTCGCGATAGTCGTTTGCAGTCACTTCCTCGTAGGTTATATCGTCCACAAACAAAATACCTTCGCCGGTAATGGGCTGCTTTTCATCGCCGTCGCCCACAAGATCAAGCCCTTCTTCTCCGCTGTAAACATTGCCCAAACCAACACTTACGCGTATATATTTGGTGCTTGTTTCGCGGTTGAAGATGTAAAATTCGCGACTTGTCCAGCCGTTGGCGTCTGCGATATTTGTCTTTTCGACATCAAAGTCATACGCATACCAATATTTGGCCATTGCGGATTGAGTGGATTCCTGAACCATGACGACGGCCTTGCTGCCCTCCGCGAGCTGAGCGGTGTTGAGCCATACGGTTATTTTTACGGATTTACCGCTGGACACACTGAAGCTGTCGGACAGAATACTTGCCGTTGTCGCCTCCTTGGCAGCGATCATGTACACGTTGTCGTCCTCCAACTCCGAGTCGTGTTTACCCGGGTTTGTGGCATTGATTATGCCTTCAACCTTGAGATCCTCGAGTACGGTATCCCAGGTATCGCCGTCCCCTTCGGTAGCGGTGGTGACAACGCCCATCAACGCTTTTTCGTTAGTGGATATGGAATCAAAGTCGTGGCTGCTGTCCGTTTTGGCTTTGTAGCCGTATTTTGACCAGTTTTGCGCAGTCTTGGGATAGGCCGTATCATCCGATGTGGTGTAGTAGAAGTCGCCGTTACGAATGGTGAGCGACGAGCTTCCCGTGCTGCCGGAGTTGTTGTCGGCGGGAGTGTTTTGCCCGGGCTTCAATATCAAAGCAAGCGCCACGGACAAAATGATAACCGCAACCACGATGATTGCAGTAATGATGATCGCCCTGCGCGTGTTTTCCGACAACGGTTTTACTGTTGTTTTAGATTTGTTGTTCATAGTAGTTTCAATACCTTTTTCAAAATGTTTTTACCAATTTCGGTATGTATCAATACATACGTATTTCTATTTTAATACAAACTAAAATAAAAATCAATCAAAAACAGCAACCAAAATAAATTAGGACGAAAAAAAATGAATCTATCGGCAAAAAACAAATGGTTATTGGTGGCTTTATCTGCCGTGGCGGGCTTTGTCAACGGATTTTTAGGCGGCGGGGGCGGAGTGATCGTTGTCGCTTTGTTGCTTGCGGTGGTCAAGCTGCATCAAAAATATGCTCAGGCAACGGCATTGCTTGTGATCTTGCCTCTTACGGCAGTCAGTGCTGCCGTATATATCTTCAAAGGAAACGTTGATTGGATGCCTACTCTTTGGGCTACCTTGGGAGTCATAGCCGGAGGCGCGGCGGGCGCATTGCTGCTCAACAAGCTTAAAGGCAATGTCGCCAAAATAATCTTTGCTCTGGTATTGATTGCCGGCGGCATAAAAATGTTTTTTTAGGAGTTGCAATGCAAATTTTTCTGCTTATATTGTTCGGATTTCTCGCAGGGATAGTAGGCGGCATGGGTATGGGCGGCGGCACCGTGCTTGTACCTTTGTTGTCGTTTTTGGATATTCCGCAGAAAACAATTCAGGCAATCAATCTTGTAAGTTTTTTGCCGATGTGCTGTGTGGCACTGATTTTTCATGCTAAAAACAAATTGTTGGTAAAGCAAAATATTTTATGGCTGGTATTACCCGCGCTTGCGCTCGCGGTAGTGGGCGCGTTGGTGGCGGACAAGGCGAGCAACGATGTGCTTCGCTATTGTTTTGCGGCGTTTTTGTGCGCGGTAGGCGCATGGCAGCTTGTGGTCGCAGTCAAATTTGCAATAACGCAGAAAATCCAGAAAAACGCTTCCAAACAAAATTCAACGTCGGCGCAGACGAACAAAACAAAAAATCAATTGCAGTAGAGAGCTTCCGTGTAATTTTGTTTTTTTTCTTGCAAAAACCCGTGCAAATATGTTAACATATTGGCAGGGATTTTTTTGATGAAATATTTGGCTTTCGATTTAGAAGCGGCAAACGGCTATATGCTATCCAGCGTGTGCAGCGTGGGGGTAGTGATCGCCGACGAACATTTCAATGTTTTGAGCCGCGAAAATATATGGATAAACCCTCGCACCAAGTACAATCTAAACGGCACGCGTGCAAATGTCGGAATAGATCTGCATTTGGACAAGAAATTGCTTGCAGCTTCTCCGGATTTCCGACAAGTATATCCTCGTCTCAAGGCTTTGCTCACCGATCCGCAGTATCTTGTATTGGGACATGCTGTGGACAGCGACGTCCGTATGCTCAACAAAGCATGCGAACGCTACCGTTTGCCGTCCATCAATTTCGAATTTATTTGTTCGCAGCTGTTGTATCGGCTGTATATGGGAGAAAAAGAGGTCAAGGGACTGGGCAAAATTGCCGACGAAATAGGACTCACCTTCACACAACACAATTCCGAGGAGGATGCTTACGCTTCGATGATGACGCTGAAATGGTTGGTGGAGCAAAGCGGCTTCGGCGTAAACGAGCTTATTGAAAAGTACCGCATACGTCGCGGCTCCAATTATGAATTCGAACTTACGCGTCCTGTTTCTCTCATTGGACAGGTATCTAAAAGGAATGTAACGCAGCTTGCGATACAGCATATCAAAGAATTTGTCGCCGACGTTCCCGGACGGGGCAGTCGGTATAAAAATAAGACCTTTTGTCTGTCCCGAGCGTTGGAGCTGAGCGACGGAGATGAGCTGCGTGCGCTGCTAACCAAGATAGCCGAGCAAGGCGGCAGATACACGCCCAAATTATTCAAGGGCAACTATTATGTGGCAGGCGGTGAGCCTACGCAGGCGGACGTAATGCGTGAAAAACGCGTCGCGGAGCTGAAGGCGCATGGACTAATCGAGATCGTAACCGTTGAGGAGGTTTTGGAGGAAAATTTATGAGTGCAGAGGAGTTTTTGTACAGGCACGGACAAAGCGCCGACAATGTAAACGTAGCCGATTCTCTCAGCGGATTTTGGCTTGAGATGAAACAGGGACTTGCAGGTGAGGGCGGTATGCCTATGATACCCACATATTTGATGGACGTGGATCGCAGCCGCATCAAAAAAGGGGCTAAGCGTATATTGATTGACGCAGGCGGCACAAATTTTCGCAGTGCGTTGGGCTACTTTGACGACAACGGAAGCGCCGTTATCGAACAGCTTGCCAAGACACAAATGCCTGCGTCGGACAAATATTTGTCTAAAGAGCAATTTTACGCACAGATCGCCGCCGATATTTCCCGCTTGCTGCCGCAATCGCAGCAGATTGGATTTTGTTTTTCCTATCCGGTCGATATGAGCAAGGATGTGGACGGTATAGTGCAGCCCTTTACCAAAGAGGTCAAGGCACCGGAGGTAGTGGGCACTATGGTTGGCAAGGAAACCGTTGCCGCATGTAAGGCTTTGGACGGCAAATCGCGCAGTATTGTGATACTCAACGACACTGTTGCAACGCTTTTGGGCGGCATGGCGAGCACGCAAGAGCATTTTTCCGCCTATCTGGGATATATATACGGCACAGGTACAAATGTTTGTTACATAGAGGATACCGCCAATATCACCAAGGTCGAAGGATTGCCTCAAGGCAGGATGCTCATCAATACAGAGTGCGGCACCTTCGACGGTTTCCCGCGAGGCGACTTCGATCGGGCGACAAGCGAGCGTACCGACAATCCCAATCGTCAGCTTTTTGAAAAGATGACCAGCGGCAAGTATTTGGCGGATATTGTTCACGAGGCATTTTGCGTCGCACGGCAAGAAGGGCATTTTGTGGGAGAAACGCATATTCACTCTTTTAATCTCAGGGACGTGAGCGCATTTTTGTCCGGCAACGGACTGCCCGGAATGTTTGAGGACAGTCGGGATATTGAGTTTGCGTCAGAGATTTGCGACGGTCTTGTGCGTCGTGCGGCAAAGCTTGGCGCAATCGTCAACGGAGCGCTTGCCGTTGCCTCCTGCACAGACAAACGCCTGCCCGTGGCAATAGTGGCGGAGGGTACGACCTTCAACAAGCTGCCCAACTACCGCAGTTATTTTGAAAGCTATCTTACGCAAATTTTGAGCAGCTTTGGCATTGAATACAAACTGTTGCAGGGAGAAGAACTAAACCTTGTCGGTACGTTGATGGCGACAATGGTGTTGGATTAGGAGTTGACGTGACAAAACTGACAGACAGTGTAGCAAAGCCCTACCGTTACTTCGGCGGGGAATACAACACTCCGGATATGACAAAGCCCGCAGACGTGCGCTTTTGTATGTGCGTCGCGGACAGCTACGAAGTGGGAATGTCCAATTTGGGCGTTCGCATTTTATATTATCTTTTCAATTCCATCGACAAGGTGATATGCGAGCGCTGCTATGCCCCATTTGCCGATTATGAACAATATCTAAAAGAACATTGTTTGCCTCTGTGCAGTCTCGAGACGCAAACGCCGTTGTCCGAATTCGATTTCGTAGGCTTTTCCATGGGCTATGAAATGTGTTACAGCAATGTGTTTTACATGCTGGAGCTTGCAGGAATACCGGTATGCGCTGAGGATCGCGACGATAGCTATCCATTCATCGTCGGCGGAGGTCCGTGTACGGTCAATCCCGAACCTATGTACAAGTATTTTGATTTCTTTTTCATAGGCGAGGGAGAAACTCCGTGGAAACAGATAATCGAGGATTACAAGCTGCAAAAAACGCAGTGCAATGTCAAAAAGAATGATTTTTTGCGCTATGTGGACAAGCATTACGACTGTATCTATGTGCCCGGTCTGCACCCGGCAGTATATGACGGCGACAGAGTTGTAAAAATCCCCGAAACGCGTGCATGGCGCAATATCGAACCGGATATGAACACGGTATTCACTCCGCAAACGCAATTGGTACCTTCAATGGAAATAGTGCATGACCGTGCGGTCGCCGAGTTATTTCGCGGTTGTGCCAATGGCTGTCGTTTCTGTCAGGCGGGCTTTATCTATCGTCCCGTGAGAGAGCGCTCACCGGACAACGCATTCGAGTTGTGCAAAAATCTGTTGGAGAGCACGGGCTACGACGAGTTGTCGCTGAACAGTCTTTCCACAAGCGATTACAGCGGTCTGCAAGCGCTTTTGGACAAGCTGTACCCCTATGCGGAGGCGCACCATGTGCAGCTCAATCTGCCCAGCCTGCGCTTAGACAGCTTCAAGGGACAAATGGCAAAGGGCAATCGCAAAAGTTCCCTTACCTTTGCTCCGGAGGCAGGCACGCAGCGTCTCAGGGACGTCATCAACAAAAATATCACCGAGGAAAATATTTTCGACACGCTTGCGGAAGCTTTTCAACAGGGATACTCCTCCGTCAAGCTCTACTTTATGCTGGGACTTCCCACGGAAACGATGGAGGATGTTGAGGGAATTTATTCTCTCGCATGCCGCGTAAAGGCACTATACAAAAAAACGCGTACATCCGCAAAGCCTTTACGATTGTATGTAAGCACTTCCACCTTTATTCCCAAACCTTTTACTCCGTTTCAGTGGTGTGCTTTTGTTGATCGCGATGATGTGACGGCAAAGCAAAAATACTTGATGGACTCCTGTAAAAAGAGCGGTATAGAGTTCAGCTACAACGATTACGACAGCAGTCTGATGGAGGCGGTGCTGGCGCGCGGCGGACGAAGCGTTGCGGACGCGCTCTATCTTGCCTACAAGGATGGCGCCCGATTTGACGCCTGGGGTGAACATTTTGACTTTGAACACTATCGCAAAGCTTTTGAGGCTTGCGGCACCGATATCGGGCAAATAGTGGGCGCAAAAGATCTGCGCGAGGTTTTGCCTTGGGATTTTGTCGATATCGGCGTCAGCAAAACATATCTCGAAAACGAATACAATAAAGCGATGTGCGGCACAACGACCCCCTCTTGCAACAAGCGGTGCAACGGCTGCGGACTTGCCAAATACGGCTACTGCAAGGATTCTCACGGCAACACAAAAATCAATTGATATTATACGGCAAGAGTATCGCAACGCACATAGTGATATTGTTGCGCACCGTTTACACTTCGATTTGCCGAGGACAATGCCTTTCTGTCAATAAATATCATAAAATTTTCAATACTATGCTTATATTTAAATTTACCAAAACTCAATCGGCGGCGCTTGTATCTCACGTGGACAATTTGCGTGCTGTCACATATATTCTGCGTCGAGCGGGTGTGGAAGTAGATTACTCTCAAGGCTTCAACCCTCACATGGAGTTGGGATTTTCCGCGCCCATTGCTTTGGGTGTGGAATCTCTTGCGGAGTATGTTTCCGTCAAGACCTCCGAAACTTCCGAGCTGACTGAACGACTCAACGCCGTCAGTCCCGCAGGCGTCTCTTTTGTTGCACAGTGGAATGCAAATATCAATCTTGCCGCCACGATCAATCGTGCGCAGTATAAGCTTTCGGCAACAGGTATCGGCAGCGTTATCGAGGAAATTACATCCCCGGGTTATTCCATTACCTACGAAGAACGCGGCAAAGAGGTCACAAAGGATGTTTCGTCACGGATTTTCGCCGCTAACCGCGTCGATGACGACGCTGCCCAGGTTACGCTTGCAATCGGCAACGACAATCTGCGTCCCGACCGTCTGTTGTTATATCTGATGAAAAAATACGGTCTTGTCGGCGACTACCGAATTATCAAGCTTGCCGCCTTTGTGGACGACGTTCCCGCCGACGAATTTATTGCCGCACACTGCGTTTTGCACTGATCAAACGGAACAACTATGTGACGGTTTGCGATATGACGGCTTGGCGAAATCCAAGTAGTACAATATGATTTTGGAGAGTGACTAAAAACAGATGAAAGCATTTGAAACAAAGCTGCCGGATGGCTATGTAGAAGTAAAGACGGTAGACGTCAAAAACAAAAAAATTGCGATCGCGTTCAATCTGATTGCCGCTTCGACAATTATTATAACGATAGTAACAGCTTGGTTTTCAATGTTCGGAACGCAGCCGTTTGCTATGTGCATAGACAAGCTTAGATCCGACAATTTGTGGCACGATATGTTGCGGCTTATCTTTTTTGCTGTTGTCAGTGTGATTTATATCGTTTTGCACGAGCTGACGCATGGTTTGGTTTACAAGCTGTTCACCAAACAAAAGCTGTCATTCGGATTGACTCTTACCGCGGCATATTGCGGCGTACCCGACATATATATTTACCGTACTGTCGCCCTGCTTTCATTGCTTGCGCCATTCTGCGTTTTTCTGCCCGTATTTTTGATTCCGATATTTTTCCTGCCATATTATGCGGACAAACTTATTTTCTCCTTTTTGTTGGGAATGCACGTCGGAGGGTGTGTGGGCGATCTGTACGATGCTTGTCTGTATTTGTTCAAGCTTCGCGATCCCGCAACGCTCATGCGGGATACGGGACCCAAACAAACATTTTACCGGTATGTTGAGGAAACTAACGTCGATAAATCGGTGTAGCTGTGTAAAATCAAAATTGAGTGATTGCCTCAGTTTTCTTGGAAAATCGGATGCCGCTGTTTTAAATTTTCGCTTTTGTGTTAAATGTATGTATTGACGATTTGTTCGATCGAGGTCGGAGAACGCCCTATTCTACCGCTGTTGGAGAATTTCCAATACGCTTGCATTGCAAAATAATTCGGTAGAGAGTAGAATGAGAAAATAAGGAGGGCACTTTTATGACCAAACAAACTATGGGTGAATTTCTTTCGTCTCTGAGACATGCGCATGGTTATACTCAGCAGGAGGTTGCCGACAAGCTAAACGTTTCCAATCGAACCGTTTCCGCATGGGAAAGGGACAATGCTGTACCGGACGTTTTGCTGCTGCCTGCAATTGCCGAACTGTACGGCGTAACGGTGGACGAATTGCTGCGCGGAAGCCGCATAGAACGCAATTTATCCGATATGCCGATATTTTCCAAACAAACGGAGTTGTCAATGCATCGCAAAAAAGTCTCAAAGTATATTTTGCAGGCTTACATTTTGTTGGGAGTATCTATCTTAGGACAAATACTGCTTTGTATGGGCTATCTGAACAGTAGGATAAACACCGATGACAGCATATACATTACTTGGACGGTGTTTGAATTTTTGGGTCTTGCTTTGACGGTCGTCTGCACTGCGGTATTGCTTGCGCTTTGGAAAAGCACCGAAAGCGCCTTGACGCCAATTGAAGGCAATGATGAATTGTTTTACAAGCTTTATACTCCCGTGTTTGTTTATTTGTATATTTGGTCCTTCAGCTCGCTGCTTTGTTCTTTGACGTTGTCGCTGTTGGTCTACAACCTTATATTTGCAACGGTAGGAATAACCGCTTACGTTGTATTCGGCATTTTTGTTGGGGCGTGCGGATTGATACTGCATACGTATGCTGCTGCGAAATGGAACAAGCTGGACAGGAGTACAATTTCCAAGCTGTGGATAGCGGTAATAGCGATAACCGTTCTTTGCGTTGCGATATTTTCCGTACTGCTTTTTGCCGCCGATCAAGTTTGGTCCAAGCTGCTTATCTATGCTGCCGTTGTTTACGCATTGACCTTTGTTTTGATATTGTTTGTCATGCTGTTCGAGCGCATATATATTTACAAATACAGCGAAACGGACGGTCAATTGTTTTACGGCACGCTTTGTACAATAGTTATCTTGTTGACATCGTTGATTTTTATTGCCGTGTCCCTTGGTTTTTTTGCCGTATCTGTGAGTACGCCATCCGATCGGTTAGATTATTTCAGCAACGATACGCCCTTTACCGCAGTGATAATCACCGTTGTTCTGTCATCGTTGATAACGCTTGTTTTGGGGTGCGTACTGCCTCATGTCGATCTGATACGGCACGCCTCCGACTCGTTGAAAAGCACAATGAAGCGCAATGCCCGACTTTATCGAAAGATCTGGCTGTGGGGACTGATCCCTCTCGGCGTTGGCGTAGTTTGTTGCGTGGTAGGGTATTATTGTTCCGCCCCCGTTTTTTTGGTGGGAGCGGCAATATTGACGGCTTCCGTTATCGCGTGTGCGACGATATGTTTTGCCAAGCGTGAAAAACCGTTAAAGTCGCAAAGCTGAGCTTTTGTTTGACAAAATCGTATATTTGCGATACAATCA
>CANRHP010000008.1 GCA_947630455.1 uncultured Clostridia bacterium | reverse complement strand
ATTTCCACTTTGTATTCAAACATAATATTCCTCCGCTAAATTCCTGTTTATCGTTCTAATATTATAGCATAAAACTCCGCATAAATCAAGCCCGAAACTATGCTCATAGATAAAAAGTAAATCCGAACCATTCACTCGTTACGAGTATTTGGTTCGGATTATACTGACTTGGTGCGGATGACAGGACTTGAACCTGCATGATTTCTCACATGAACCTGAATCATGCGCGTCTGCCAATTTCGCCACATCCGCAAATTGCTATATCATTATACTTTATTATCGTGCAATTTGCAAGTGATTTGACAATCTTTTATTTTGATTTACGATTTTATTTATCTGACAAGAGTTACTTTAATATTTAAAATTTGCCTTTTTAAGTATTAAGTGGTAAGGCAATCTCAATGTCCTAGCGTTTGAAAGCAAAATTTTTATGGATTTTCTCCGTTGCAGGGCGGGGCTGTGAGTTGATTATTCATTATCATGCGGCGTGTCGTCGACTTTCTCGTCGGGAGGAGCAGTCGGGTGCGCTCTTTTGCTTAGCAAACCGGGCAGTACCTCCACAAGAATGACGGAGCCTACAACCATTATGCCGCCTACAACTGTTGACCACTGCAATGACTCCAATCCGACGACTACCGACAACACAGCGCCTATTGGCGACTCGCATGCCATGATCAAAGAAGCTTCCGATGGCGACAGACGTGTTTGCGCAAATGTCTGCGCGTAGTAGGCAAATGCAGTTCCGCCCAAAACGACTATGGCAAGGCGCCACAAGTCGTAGCCGACGTCAATCTTCATAGACGCATAGTTTTTGCTTTCAAAAATAACGGTGTACAATACAAACAGTATTGCCGCTGTTGTCACCTGCCAAAATGTAAGCTGCACGTAATCCGTTTTATTTGATTTCAACACGTAATCTGCCCATACTATTTGCAGTGCAAAGCACAAGGCGCACGCCAGCGTCAGTATATCGCCCTTCCAGGTGATTTCCGATTCTTTGCCCGTAAAGTTAAGTATAAGCAATCCGCCGATAGCCAGTGCAGCTCCCACAAATGTGGTCCAGTGCGGACAGCGGCGGTATACGATCCAAGCAATGAATGGTACAAGTACTACGTAAAATGCGGTAAAAAATCCGTTGTGAGAAGGTGTGGTGTAATTCAGTCCGATCAGCTGCAGCAAAAATCCGCCGAAAAGCAACGCACCGCCAACGGCGCCGTAGAGTAGGATCCGCCAATTAAACCGAATACGCTTGTTGAAAACGGCAAGCAAACACAATGCCGATACTCCAAATCGAAAGGCATTGAGCAGAGAGGGCGTGTTGACAAAGGTATGTGCCATCAGCTGTGCGTTTAGCACAAATCCGGCTCCCCAAAATATTGCCACTGCGCTAAGCATCAGCAGCCCAATCAGATGTTGTTTTTTGCTTGAAATCTTCATACTAAAAATAAAACGACAAACTCTAATATTAGTCTGTCGTTACATTTCCGAGGCGAATGGACACGGGATTTCTCCCACATTTCCGTCGGATGTTAAGTTTTTTTACAATATTATTATATGCTATTTGGGCAAATTTGTCAACATTTTAAAAATTTTTTAAAAAATGCCGAATTTGGCAGATAAACGGTCCTGTGTTTTTTTGAAGCATTTTATAAGGCAATTCATTTAAAATAATTGCTTTTAATTCCAACAAATGCTACAATATATTCTGTGCGCGTATGCACAAATGACGGCACATATATATTTTATTTCGAGGATAATATGAGAACAAGCGGTATTTTGTTACACATCACGTCTTTGCCCGGTGCAAGCGGTGTCGGCACTCTCGCCGAGGCGGACAGATTCATTCAATTTTTACGTGCGTCAAAGCAGCGCTATTGGCAAATTCTTCCCATCACACCCACTGATTTTGTAAATTCTCCCTACGCCTCTCCATCGGCTTTTGCAGGCAACACACTTGTGATCGACGCCGATGAGCTTTGTCGTGAGGGCTTGGTGAGCGAGGAAACGCTGTCGGACAGCAAGCACGCTCGAGGGAACGACTACGGTTATGCCATCTACCACAAGGAGAAAATACTGAGAGAGGCGTACGCCGCTTTTATTAAACACAATCCGCCCGATGACTACGAAGAATTTCGTGAGCACAATGATTTTTGGCTAAGTGATTATGCGTTGTTTTGCGCCCTCAAAAAGCATTTCGGCGGTAAGTCCTGGTTGGAATGGGAAGACGAGGATGTGCGTATGCGCAAAGCGGAGGCATTGGAACGCTACTCGACGATGCTTTCCGACGAAATAGATTACGTAATTTTTTGTCAGTACATATTCTACAAGCAATGGAAGCAATTTCGTGCAAAGCTTCACACGGCGGGGATCAAGCTCATAGGAGATATACCTATATATGTGGCATACGACTCAGCCGACGTTTGGTCACATCCGGAGCTGTTTGATTTGACTTCGGATCGCCGTCCCAACTGGGTGGCGGGCGTCCCCCCGGACTATTTCAGTGAGGACGGACAGCTGTGGGGCAATCCTCTGTACGATTGGGACGCCATGAAAAAAGATAAATTTCAATGGTGGACTGCACGCGTCGGTAAATGCGCCGAGCTTATGGATGTATTGCGTATTGACCACTTCCGTGCTTTTGACAGTTACTATGCTATCAAGTACGGTGAGCCTACCGCTCGAAAAGGACATTGGAGAAAGGGCATAGGTTATGAGTTTCTAAAGCATATCCATGACAGCTTCCCCAGCTTGGAAATCATTGCCGAGGATCTCGGCGATATTCCAAAGAGCGTATTGGAGCTTAGGGACAAATGCGGTCTTGCGGGGATGAAAATAGTTCAATTCGGTTGCGACGGCAACCCGAACAATCCTTTTCTGCCCGCCAATTTCAACGAGCACTGTGTGGCTTATCTGGGTACTCACGACAATGATACGACAGTTGGGTGGTGGCAAAGTCTTGAACCGCAGCAGCGGCAAAATGCGCTGAATATTACCGGTTTGGACAATGGTGAGCACATCGCGCATAAACTGATAACGCTTCTTGCCGAAAGCAAATCCGAAATGGTAATTTACAGTATGCAGGATATTGCGGAAAACGACACGACTGCGCGCATGAATATACCGGGTACGCTCGGATGTTGGAAATATATGGCAAAACGAGCGGATTTCTCCCGCAAAAACGCCGCATGGCTGGCGGATCTTACAGTCAGAACGCATCGAACGGAGGACTGAAATGAACAAGTTTACGAGCTTCTACAACGGAGAAAGCACCGACGCCTATGAATTACTGGGTTGTCACAGAGTTTCAGAGGGGCTGTATCACTTTGCAGTGTGGGCGCCAAATGCCAAGGACGTGTGCGTGGTGGGTGACTTCAACAACTGGCTGTTTGCTCATGACAAACTGACTCTCGAGGATGGAATATGGCAGATTACTGTAGAGGCGCGTCCGGGAGATTGCTACAAATTTGCTATCACAACGCAGTCGGGAAACATACTTTACAAGGCAGATCCCTACGCGAGGTACTCCGAGCTGCGACCCAAAACTGCCAGCGTCATATTTGATCCCCGTGTTCCTTTTGAGTGGTCGGACGAACAATGGATAGAGAAACAAAAGAAAAAGGACATTTACAAAAGTCCCGTAAATATTTACGAGGTGCATGCGGGCAGTTGGCGGCGTCACTATGACGGACGCATGTACAGTTACCGTGATCTTGCCAAATATTTAGTGCCTTATGTCAAAAAGATGGGCTACACCCATGTGGAATTTTTACCGTTGTCCGAGCATCCGTTTGACGGCAGCTGGGGCTATCAAGTAACCGGGTTCTATTCTCCAACCAGCCGTTACGGAACGCCGGATGATCTGAAGTATCTGATCAATAAATTTCATAAGGCGGGCATCGGCGTCATTTTGGATTGGGTCCCCGCGCATTTCTGCAAAGACGCACACGGACTCATTGAATTCGACGGAACCTGCTGCTACGAAAGTGCAGACGAATTTAAGAAGGAACATAAAAGTTGGGGTACGCGAATATTCGATTATTCCCGCTACGAAGTACAAAGCTTTCTTATTTCCAACGCGCTCTATTGGTTAAAGGAGTTTCACGTTGACGGGCTAAGAGTGGATGCGGTTGCCAGTATGCTGTATCTTGACTACGATCGTCGCGAAGGCGAATGGCGTCCCAATAAATGGGGTGGAAAAGAAAATATCGAAGCTATAGATTTTTTAAGAAAATTAAGCTGCAAAGTGTTTGAGGCTTGTCCTTATGCATTGTTTGTAGCGGAGGAATCCACTGCCTTTCCTCAAGTTACTCATCCTACCTATGTCGGCGGACTGGGCTTCAACTACAAGTGGAATATGGGCTGGATGAATGACGTGTTGAGTTACATGAAGACGGATACACTGTGGCGTGCGGAGCATCACAATCAGCTTACCTTCTCTATGTGTTATGCCTATTCGGAAAACTTTGTTTTGCCTCTTTCGCACGACGAGGTAGTGCATATGAAGGGTAGCCTAATTAACAAGATGTTCGGAGATTATGACACCAAATTCTCCCAACTCAAGGCGCTCCTCGGATTTCAATATGCACATCCGGGTAAAAAGCTCAACTTTATGGGCGTGGAGCTGGCGCAGTGGAACGAATGGAACGAGGATCGCGAGCTGGATTGGATGCTGCTTACATATCCCAAGCACGACAGTCACAAGCTTTTCGTTCAACAGCTCAATGGTATATATAAAAAATATAAGCCGCTTTATCAAAACGATTCGGATTGGAACGGGTTCCGTTGGCGCCTGGCAGATGACAGTGCAAATTCGGTATTGGCATTCGAACGAGTGGATAAAAAGGGCAACGTGATGCTGGTTATCGTCAATTTCAGCGTATACGACTACCGCAAATATGGGTTCTTTATGGATGCAGGTGATTACGAGCTTGTTCTCGACAGTGATGAACAGCGATTCGGTGGCAGAGGCGTCGATGTCGTGACGGATATTCACACCGACGGAGAGGGGTATGCGGAATTTACAATACCGGCAAGCAGTGTTTTGTACTATTACAAAAGCGCACCTGCGCACAAAATAAACAGGGAGAGCAAATAAATGGAAACAGCATACGGAAATATGACTAAATCGCGCATAAAAGATATGATTGAAAGCGCGTCCAACAAAGCTTATGGTATATCCGCAAGTGAACTCACCAATGCACAGCTGTACAAATGTGTGGCAAGCGTGGTAAGAGATATGCTTCTTGAAAAGCGTACGGCGTTCAACCGTCAGTATAAAGCGCGCGACAGAAAGAGAGTACATTATCTTTCAATGGAATTTCTTATGGGACGCAGCCTCAAAAACAATCTTTTCAATATGGAAATGGAAAGCTTGTTTGCGGAAACTCTCAAAAAGTATTATTACGTTGATATAAACGAGCTGTACGATTGCGAACCGGATGCCGGCTTGGGCAACGGTGGTTTAGGCAGACTTGCCGCCTGCTACCTCGATTGCCTTGCCAAAGAAAACTATCCTGTCATGGGACATTCGCTTCGTTTTGAGTACGGCTTTTTCCAACAGAAAATAGTTGACGGTTGGCAAACCGAACTGCCGGAAAATTGGCTTCCCGGCGGCGAAGTGTGGCTCAAAGAGCGTGCCGACAAGACTCAAATCGTTCGTTTCGGCGGTGAGGTCAAAGAAATTTGGACGGATCAGGGACCCATTTATCAGCAGGTAAACTGCCAGGAGGTTAAGGCATTTCCCTATGATATGGTCGTAGAAGGCTATGATTCGACGGCTGTCGGTGTGCTGCGTTTGTGGGCGGCACGTACCAATAAGCCCTTTGATTTTCGGACGTTTGGTCAAGGAGAGTACCTGAGGGCGCTGGAAGAACAATCTCAGGCGGAGATGATTACCAAGGTACTTTATCCCAATGACGATCATGAGGAGGGCAAAACGCTGCGTTTAAAGCAGGAGTATTTCCTTGTGTCTGCTGCAATGCAAAATATCGTAAGCGACCACTACAAACGTTACGGCAATTTCGACAAGTTTACCGACCTCGTTGCTGTTCATATAAATGACACGCACCCGGCGCTTTGCGGTCCCGAGCTGATGCGCATTTTCATCGACGAATATCACATGGATTGGGACAAGGCGTGGAATATGGTAAAGTCTGTTACCGCTTATACAAACCATACCGTTATGGCAGAGGCTTTGGAATGTTGGCCCGAATACATTTTCCAACGTTTGCTGCCGCGTATTTATCAAATAATCGTAGAAATCAACGAACGGGCGTGCAAGGAATTTTTCGAAAAAACGCAGGATTTCAAAAAGGTTTCCGACCTTGCGATCATCGCTTACGGGCAAGTACGTATGGCAAACCTTTCTATTATCAGTTCACACAGCGTCAACGGCGTCAGCGAATTGCACAGCGATATTTTGAAAAAGGACTTGTTCAAAAATTTCTATGAGCTGGAGCCTAAGTTGTTTACCAATGTAACCAACGGTATAGCGCACCGCAGATGGTTGTGTCAAGCCAATCAAGGACTCACAGAGTTGATAAAAGATCTGATCGGCGACGGCTTTGTTTCCGACGCCAGTCAGCTTACCAAGCTGAATGCCTTTTTGGACGATGAACAGGTGCACAAGCGGATGGAACAGATAAAGCACGCCAACAAGGAGCGTTTCGCTCAGCGTGCTATGCAGCGTCTCGGTGTGAAAATCGACCCGAACACGCGTTTCGATGTGCAAATCAAGCGTTTGCATGAGTACAAACGTCAGCTGCTCAACGTGCTGAAAATCATAAGCTTGTATCACGACCTTAAAGAAAATCCCGATTTGGATGTGACGCCGCAAACGTTTATTTTCGGCGCGAAGGCCGCGCCCAGCTACTATACCGCAAAAGAGGTCATCAAACTCATTTGTTTTATTCAACAGGATCTTGAAGCGCATCCGAAAATCCGCGAAAAGCTTAACGTTGTGTTTATGGAAAACTACAGCGTAACCATGGCGGAGGATCTTATTCCTGCTGCCGAGATCTCCGAGCAGATATCCCTTGCGGGAAAGGAAGCCAGCGGCACCAGCAATATGAAGTTTATGATAAACGGCGCCATTACACTGGGTACGCTGGACGGTGCCAATGTTGAGATACACGACAGTGTAGGCGACGACAATATTTTCATATTCGGTATGAATGCCAAAGAGGTTGCCGAACTGTGGGAAACGGGATACAACAGCACTTCGTACTATTTCAAGTTGCCCAAGCTGCGTGTTATCATCGAAGAATTGAACAACGGCTTTGCAGGTGAAACCTTCGAAAACATCAGCAACTACCTTCTCAGAAATTATCCTATAGCCGATCCTTATATGTGTTTTGCGGATTTCGGAGATTACATGAACGCTTACGACAAGCTGGATGAGGCGTACAAAGATCTTGATCGCTGGAACAAAATGTCTCTCAAAAATATAGCCGAATCGGGACGTTTCGCTGCAGATCGTGCCGTAAAGGAATATGCAACCAGGATTTGGAGAATGTAATGGACTACGTTAGATACAATCCCATAGACGAATTTTACAAATCCGTAGTAGGGGCGGTAGGCGATGGTGTGCGCTTCGGCATAAGGCTGCAAATTCATGAGGTTGTCAATCCGTCCAAGGTTACGCTTGTGATATACAGCGATGACCACACACTAAATCGCGAATATGTGATGTACAAGGATGCGAGCGGTGGAGGCTATGACAACTACCTTGCCGACGTTCAGCTGAAAAAGGGGCTGTACTGGTACTATTTTGTTATGGATGGCGTCGCCTACGAGCATTTTATCGGTTTGGGTGACGATCTCAGGGCAGCGATGTATTTCGACAATGTTCGTCCGTATCAGCTTTCTGTCTACAAAAAGCAGTACGAAACGCCTGCTTGGCTTAACAAGGGTGTGATGTATCAGGTAATGGTCGATCGTTTTTGCTCTAACGGAGAAACCGTTCCTACCGAGGATAAAATACTGCGTCGTTGGGGAGAGCAGCCCTTCTTCCGCGAAGAGGATGGTGTTGTGCGCAACCGTGATTTCTTCGGCGGCAACCTGAAGGGACTTATATCTAAGCTGGACTATTTGCAATCGCTCAACGTCACAACATTGTATTTAAATCCCATTTTCAAGGCGTACAGCAATCACAAATACGATACCGAGGACTATGAGTTGATAGATTCCATGTTCGGCTCCGAGCAGGATTTTGTCGAATTGTGCCGTCAGGCGGACGCGCGAGGCATAAGAGTAATTCTCGACGGCGTTTTCAATCATGTGGGCAGTACGTCGAAGTATTTCAACAGAGAAAAAAAATACGGCGACGGCGGCGCGTACAACGACGAAAATTCGCCGTATCGCGATTGGTTTCACATCTACACTGACGGCAGTTACGAGTGCTGGTGGAATTTTCAAAGTCTGCCGCGTATCAATGCTCACAGTAAGGGTGCGCAGCGATACTTTACTTCTAAAAACGGCATAGTACCCCGTTGGCTCAAAGCGGGTGCTTCCGGTTGGCGTTTGGATGTGGTGGATGAAATCGACGACTGCATGTTGGATAAGATCGTTGCCTCTGCCAAAAGAGAAAAGCCCGACGCGGTGATCATCGGTGAGGTGTGGGAGGACGCTTCCAACAAGGTGGACTACGGCGTGCGCCGTCATTATTTGGATGGCAGTCAGCTGGACAGCGTAATGAATTATCCTCTTATGAACGGTATTATATCCTTTGTTCGGGACGGCAACGAGCAACTGCTTAGCAATATCGTGTTTAACATTGTAAACAATTATCCGCGTTTTGTGCGCAACAACCTGATGAATATATTGGGCACGCACGACACTATCAGGATACTCACAAATCTTGCGGGCACGCGTCTGGACAATGCTCCCAAAGAAGCGATGGCGCGCACCAAATTAGACGATTATCAGTACAAGGAGGGCTGCAAGCTGCTCAAGATTGCGGCTGTGCTTCAGTACACGATGTTCGGTTTCCCATGCGTATTTTACGGCGATGAAGTGGCAGTTGAGGGCTACAAGGATCCTTTCTGTCGCGCCTGCTATCCTTGGGGAGAGGAAAACAAGCTTATGTTGGATTTCTACCGGCGTTTGGGCGAGCTGCGCAAGCATAACGTGTTTGCCAACGGGGATTTTCATCAGCTTGTCGCTGAGCGCGGAGTGTATGCATTTGAACGTGTTGATACGGAAACGGATTCGCAAGCAATTGTTGCAGTCAACCGCGGCAACGAAATATACAATTTGTACCTCGGCGGAACTTATGAGGACGTCTTGACAGGGCGTAAATATTCCAATAGCTGTCATTTGCAGCACAATGGATATGTAATATTGCGGAAAATGCCACAGTATTGACAAATTTTTATGTAAAGCTGCGTAAATTATTGACTTATTTTTTCGCATGGTATATATTTAATTCAAGGAGATTTTGTATATAATAATGCAAAATCTCTTTTGTTACGAGAGGACAAAGTGAGCAAATTTAAAGCAAAAGACATTTGGACAAAAATCAAAGAATTTTTTTGGATTACTGTAGCGGGTATACTTAACGCAACCAGTCTATATACTTTTCTCAACCCGTCCAAGTTGATTGCAGGCGGTTTCAGCGGACTCAGCTCGGCGTTGACTTACATTATCAGGCTGGCTGTGCCCGGAGTTGAATACGATCAGCTTATGTCGATTGTGTACTTTGTTCTCAACATTCCTCTGCTTATCTGTTCTATTGTGTTTTTACGCGGTGATTTTACCGTAAAAACCGTTTATGCAACCGTTGTCTGCACGGCAGTATTGGCGATTTTCCCCAATATAGGCTTTCCCCAGTTTACCGATTCACGCATAATAGCCGTCATTTTCGGAGCGGTACTCATCGGCTACGCCATGTACATTGCAAGCGAATTCAACGGTTCCAACGGCGGTACTGAGATTATTGCGCGTATAGTTTCCAAATATCATCCGGAGATTGATTTGTCAAAGGTGATATTCTGCGCCAACTTTTTAATTACGATAATGGGCAGTATAATAGTAATTATCATAGAGCACGAAAACGCTGCGATAATCATTTATTCATTTATTTATGTTATTCTCGGGTCAACGTTTATGGGGATGTTCAAGAGAGGCTTCAATCATCCGCAAAAATTTATGATTGTCACTACCGAATACGAGCAGCTTATCCAAGATATTACTACCTACTTCAAACGTGGATGCAGCTGTGTTGATATTTCCGAAGATCCCGAGGAGCCTACGCGTAAAATTGTGGTCGTGGTAGTGCAATATCGTCAGCGCGTCTATCTAAAGCAGCTGATAAAAGCGCGTGACCCGCATGCATTCGTATTCGTAAAGGATGTTTACGATGTGTTTAGCCGTCCCACCTTCAACAGGAGTTACAAAAACAAATGAAACGAGGTTTTTTGTACAATTTCAAACAATATGTGATCATTTTTCTTGCCAGCCTTGCAACAGCTGTGTCAGTGGAAGTGTTTTTGCTGCCATCCGACACAATCATCGGCGGTGTGTTGGGGTTGTCGTCCATTCTCGATCTGCTGCTTTCCGAGCTTTCTGCCGACAGGTGGTATTTCTCCGCCGGCTTGTGGCTGATTGCTATCAATGTGCCCATCATCATATATTGCTTTTGCAAGTTTCGCAAACGCTTTGCCGTCAAAACCACTGTTTATTTACTGATGCTCGGTACCGAGCTGGTGTTGTTGAGAGTACTCAACGTGGCTGAACTTATCAAAGGAATTATGTCCAGCGACGGCGAAACGTTTGACAAGGTGCTTTATGTCTTGCTGGGAGGTGCGCTGCACGGCATTTCTCTGCCCTTGCTGCTCTCTGTAAATGCTTCTACCGGCGGTACCGATATTGTTGGGCTGATTGTGCAAAAACACTCCAAAAAAAGCAGCAGCGACGCTATGCGGTTTATCTTGATGGCTAATTTTATCGTGATATCCGGAGCGAGCATAACTTACGGCTTGGTGAAAAACAGTCTTACCGAAGGGGTAAATATGTTCATATATTCCGTTGCGGCGCTTTTTGTATGTGAGATAGTTCAGGAAGTGATCTTCAAAGGCTTTTCTTCCGCAATCGAGTTGGAGATCACAACGGACAAGCCCGTCGAAATGTCGGAAGCGCTCACCTCAAAGCTCAAACACGGTCTGACATCCGTCAAGGTGGTGGGCGGTTATTCTCACATAGAGAAACAAATGCTGCTTTGTGTAATTCACAAGTCGCAGCTTGTTAAGGCTCGCCGTATTATCAATCAGGTGGATCCGCTTGCCTTTGCGTACGTCGAAAACGTCAGAGAAGTTATCGGTAAGGGCTTTGCCAACAAAGAAATAGAGCTGGAACAGGATGAGGAAGAGAAAGGAACCGAGCAAAAATCCGACGAATAAATTTGTGTGAAAATATTGCGAAAATATCTGAGGGCTGCCCAAAACAGGCAGCCCTTTTTTCTCTGGTTATGTACAAGAGAGTGCAAAGACCCGGCTATTTATTGCAGCCGTTGCCGAGAGAAATTCCGCCCGTGCAGAACAGCAAAGCAGTGAGCAGGATCAGGCAGCAGGGATTTACGTTAAGACTGAAATTTTTGAGTTTGCCTCCGCAGCAGCACAAAAACAGGATTATGAGCAGAATCCAGGTGCAATTGCAGCCGCCGAAGCTCATTCCGCCGCCGCAGCCACCGCCGCAGTTGTTGTTGTCGCCGTAGCCGCCTTCGTTAAACATTCCGTTAAACATTTTTACCTCCATTCGCCGAGAAACTCGACTTTCGTATTTGACTTTGTCAGTCTGTTGTACAATATGGTTTTTGCAAAAAAAATGTTACCCTGCGGCAAACTAATTTGACATTTGATTACTATTAGTATAGTATAATATAAGCTATTATGAAAATAAAACTCTCCGACAACTTCACTTACGGCAGATTGCTGCGTTTTTGTCTCGGTCCGATTTTTATGATGATTTTCACATCGGTATATTCGGTGGTGGACGGTATTTTCGTTTCCAATTTTGCAGGAGAGGATCCCTTCAAAGCGATAAATCTCATTTTCCCTGTGATAATGATTTTGGGCGCAGTGGGATTTATGTTCGGTGCAGGCGGCACTGCGGTTGTGTCCAAAACCCTCGGTGAAGGAGACAAACAACGTGCCAACGAATATTTCACCCTTGTGGTGGCGGTAACCTTTGTGTTGGGCATTGTGTTGGCTGCGGGCTTTTTCTTTTTGCTGAGGCCTATTTCCTCACTTATCGGCGCAACAGGCAATGTGTTGAATGACGCTGTTACTTATTCGCAGATTATCATCTGCGCAATGCCGTTTTTTATGCTGCAAAACCTGTTTCAAAGCTTTTTCATTACGGCAGAAAAACCGCGTCTCGGATTTTTGTTTACAGTGGCAAGCGGTATCACAAACATTGTGTTTGACGCAATATTCATTGTCGGATGCGGGTTGGGTGCTGCCGGCGCGGCAATAGGTACGGCACTTTCACAATTTGTTGGCGGCTTGTTGCCTCTTATTTACTTTTTCAGAAAAAACAGCAGTCTGCTTAAATTTGTAAAATTCCGCATTTATTGGCGGATTATCGGCAAAGCATGCGTAAACGGATCGTCCGAGCTGCTTGGAAACATAGCCATGTCGTTGGTTTCCATTATTTACAATTGGCAGTTGATACGAACCGTCGGAGACGACGGCGTTGCGGCATTCGGGGTGATCATGTACGTGCAGTTTGTGTTCGTGGCGATATTCATTGGTTACTGTCTTGGAGTGGCGCCTGTGGTCGGCTATAATTTCGGCGCCCAAAACAGAACGGAATTGCAAAATGTATTCAAAAAATCCATGATAATCCTTGCCGTGACCGGTTTTGTAATGACTGTGGCGGCAGAGGCGCTTGCCGACGTGATCGCACTCATATTCGTAAGCTACGATGATGTGCTGATGCAAATGACAACGCGCGGTATGAGATTGTACTCCATATGCTTTTTGTTTAGCGGCTTTTGCATGTTCTGCTCCTCATTTTTCACGGCGCTCAACAACGGGCTTGTTTCTGCGATCGTTTCCTTCGGACGTACGCTTGTGCTCCAACTTGTGTGCATTTTCCTACTTCCGCTGTGGCTCGGGCTGGACGGCATCTGGATATCCACCCCGGTGGCAGAGGGAGTTTCGGTGGTGTTGTGCGCTGTTATGTTTATTGTAAACAACAAGCGCTACGGATACGTTGCATTGAAAGGAAAAAAGTAGTATACTATGAGTTACCAAGGTTTTGATCCTATATTCGACGAAAACAGCAGAGTGTTGATTTTGGGAAGCTTTCCAAGCGTAAAGTCAAGAGAACAGTGCTTTTACTATGGAAATCCACGCAACAGATTTTGGACGATTCTTTCCGAAGCGTTTGGAGAAGTACTACCCAAAACAATCGAGGATAAGAAAAGCTTGTGTTTGAGGCACGGCGTAGCCTTGTGGGATATCGTGACAAGCTGTGATATAGAGGGAAGCATGGACGCCGATATCCGAAACTACCGAACGGCAGATTTGTCTGGGGTGTTGGAAAATTCACAAATAGAAAAAATATTATGCAACGGCAAAACCGCCTATCATATTACGTTATCCGTTTACCATGGGGATAAGAAGGTCGTTTGTCTGCCCTCTACCAGTCCTGCAAATGTGCGTTTTGACAAATCCCTGTGGATTGACGAACTGCTGACCAAATAAAGGAGAATATATATGTCCGACGTAAAGCTTACCAAAACGGAATTTACCGATCTGTTTCTTTCCAATGTGCATCGCGATGGTGCGGATAAGCTGCTTGAATATCTTGAAAACAACGACTTTTTCACGGCGCCTGCCTCAGCGCGTTTTCATCTTGCGGAAACAGGCGGACTTTGTGAACATTCCATCAACGTTTACAAGCGTCTAAGATCCTTGATAAGGAGCGAATTTGGCGAGAATTACACCAATGTGTTCAGCGAAGAAACCTTGGCAATTTGCGGATTGCTGCACGACGTATGCAAGGTCAATTACTATGTGACGGAATATCGCAACGTCAAAGAGGGCAATGAGTGGGTCAAAAAACCCTTTTTCAAAGTGGAGGAGAGGTTCCCCTACGGACATGGAGAAAAATCCGTATTTATTGTTTCGCAATATATCAAATTGTCCGCCGAAGAGGCAATGGCTATCAATTGGCATATGGGAGGCTTTGACGAACGTGTAAAAGGCGGAAGCTATGCTCTTAGCGAAGCGCTTGCCAAGTACAAGTTGGTGCTTTTTCTGCATGTTGCCGATATCGAAGCCACTTATATCGACGAGGATAGAGGCTGATCGCTCAATTGCCGGCAGCTTTGCGGCGGCGCTGTGAAAATACAATTGCAGGAAGGATTACAAAATGAACCAAAAATTACTCAAACGCTTTTTGAAATATGTACGTTTCGATACGGAATCTGTACCCGATGTGGAGCAGTTCCCCAGCAGCGCCAAGCAAAGAGACCTGTTGAAGTTGCTTTGCGAAGAATTGACGGGTATGGGTGTTGCCGCCCGCATGGACGACTACGGTTATGTGTATGCAACCATTCCCGCAAACGTCGACGTTGATTATTCATTGGGATTTATTGCGCATGTGGACACTTCATCTGCCGTCTCCGGCAAGGACGTTAAGCCGATTGTAACGGAAAACTACGATGGTAAGGACATAACGCTTGCCGAAGGTCGAGTGCTTTCGCCCAAAAGCTTTCCCGATTTGCTTGGGCATTTGGGTCAGACAATCATCAGTTCGGACGGTACGACACTGTTGGGGGCTGACGACAAGGCGGGGGTTGCAGCTATCATGACGCTCGTCGAAACAGTTGTGACGCACCCCGAGATTGAGCACGGAAGGTTGTGTGTTGCATTTACTCCCGATGAGGAGGTTGGACGCGGCGCCGATTTCTTTGATGTGAAGGGATTCGGTGCTGACGGCGCTTACACCGTTGACGGCGGGGGCGTCGGTGAGTTGGAATATGAAAATTTCAACGCCGCATCCGCCAAGGTACATATCAAGGGGATGTCCGTACATCCCGGTACGGCAAAGAACGTTATGCTCAATGCCAATCTTGTTTTGATGGAGCTGCAATCAATGCTGCCCGTTGAGCAAAATCCCCGTTACACGAGCGGCTACGAAGGATTTTTCCATTTGGACAGCATGCAGGGCTGCTGCGACGAAGCTACAGCCTACTACATCATACGAGATCACGATCGCGCCAAGTTTGAGCAAAAGAAAAAGCTTTTCGCCGAAATATGTGATTTTCTCAATGTCAAATACGGTCAGAATACTGTCACGTCGGAAATTTCTGACAGCTACTACAATATGAAAGAAAAGATACTTCCGCATATCCATCTTGTGGAAAACGCCAAGCTGGCAATGGAACAAGCAGGCGTCGTCCCCAAGGTTGTGCCTATTCGCGGCGGCACCGACGGAGCGCGTCTCAGCTATGAGGGGTTGCCTTGTCCCAACCTGTTTACAGGTGGCTACAATTGTCACGGCAGATACGAATATGCAGTGGGGGAGGAAATGGACGCATGTCTCAGAGTATTGCTTAACCTGGTTGAGATATATAAAAATCGCCGAAATCCATAGACAATATTCTGCCGGACAAGGTACAACCGATATCGCAGCATCCTGCAGATAGAAAATAACAATCAGTTACAGGAGAGAGATATGATAGAGTTTAAGGGCGATTTGTCGTCCGAGTGTATCCATTTTTATATCAAAAAGGATATATTAAGATCATTAATTATATTCTTACTGCCTGCATTGCCATTCATAATTCCTATGTTAATTCTATCCATAGTCAAAGAAGAGTTGTTCTGGGGAGTACTTGCCGGTTTAATTTTTGTCATCGCCGTAGGTATGGCAATTGTTGAGGGAACGGTATTTTTGAAAAAGAAATTACCTACTCAAATAACAATCGCCGATGATAGAATTGACAAATTAAGTGTTTTGGAACCCAAAAACAATCCAATCAGTGAAATTGAAGCAGTGGTTGACTACGGTCGGTGGTATCAAATCTATTTCAATATTGGATTTAGAAATAATTATGTAATTTGTCAAAAGGATCTTATTGTGAAAGGAACTATTGAAGAATATGAAAAGCTGCTTGAGGACAAAATAATTCGTCTGAAAAAATAGCCATAAAATATAATAGTTAAAATATAGTTGTAATCTATATATTGCTTTGCTGAATTATTGGCAATTCGGTTTAGCTGCTATTATATTTTTGTTGCTCAGAAAGTTGACCTTGAGTTTATCAACGCAGTATATCATCATAAAAATGAAGTCATTTTTGTGTTTTTTCAATATCCTCGCGTAAAAGCAGGTTTGAGCAAAACAACTTTTGGAAAAAACAGTAGCATACGGTTACTGAAAGAGGTATTATCATGCAAAAGCCGAGAGTTTTGGTTACCTACATCGAGTCGGGGTTCGGACATATTATGTCTGCGAGAGCTATTGCCGACGGACTTAAATCCAAATACGGCGACAAAATGGAAATAATCGAGTCGCAGATAATGAAGGATGACAATGACGAAACGCTTATCAAATTTGAGCGGTTCCTTATAAATCAGACAAAAGCCACCAACAAGATTTGGCATTACGGTGATTTGATTTTTGCTGTTATGAATCTTGGCAAGCGTCCGTTTATGAATTTGGTTCATAATGTGTTTTTTCGTAAGGCGGTCAATGAAATGGTTGACGCATTTTATGTGCGCCGTCCGGATGTGATCATTTCCACGCACTATTTCATCACATTTTGCGCTATGGAGTATAAAAGGCGTTACAAAAACGAATTGGACGTTACGGTAATCAGCTACAACCCCGACAACAACGTACATATTTGGTGGGACAGAACCTGCGACGTGTTCATTACCAATAACAGCCTTGCAAGCACCGAAGCAATTCGCCGTCGTAAGTTTGACTACTCTCATGTCAGACAGGTTTATTTTACCGTGCGCAAGTGTATTCGCGAGTTCAATCTCACAAAGCAAGAGTGTCGTGACAAGTACGGAATACCGCAGGATAAATTTTGTATAATGATTGCCGACGGCGCCTATGCTCTTTCCAAATCGCGAAAGTACTGCAAGTATTTCGTTTCTCATATCAAACAGCCGCTCACGATACTGTTCCTTGCGGGCAAAAACGACAAGCTGTATGACGAGTTTTGCCGTATTGCGCAAAACGCTCCCGACAATATTACCCTTATTCCGCTGCGTTTTACGGAAAAAATCTACGAGTACTACGCCGCATGTGATTTGTTTGTTACCAAGGCGGGGCCGAATTCCATTTTGGATAGCTTGTTTGTAGGCACTCCCGTAATGGTGGACTACTGTCCGCATCCCATTGAACGCGCAACATACAAGCTGTTTGTCAAGTATTACGGCTGCGGAGTAACGGCATTTCACCGTCGTACCGCATTAAAGCTTATCAAAAAATATGTGGCAGATCCAACGCAATTGGACGGATGCCGAAAGGCAATCGCCGAGCATATAGACAAGTCCGTCGACGGCGGACAACAAATTGCCGACATAGTATTTGAACAGGTAAAACACAAAATTGAAAACGAGCAAGCGTCAACAGTTAATAAGTAGCCTGGAAGCCCGCGGAGCCTTTGACGAAGATTATCTTCCTCGCGGCAAACGTTACACTTTACCGGACGGTGAGTACAAGTATGTGCGAACAAATATTTTTTACCGCCTCTCTTGTATTTTTTGTCGCACTGTTACGTTTCTGTTCGGTCCGGTTGTATGTTTTATTAGATACGGATTGCGTGTTCGCGGTCGCAAAAATCTAAAGGGAATCAAGGGGGCGATAAGCGTTTGCAATCACGTGTCTGTGTTGGATACGCTGTTCGTCAAACAGGCAATAGGGCACTATCGAAGCTATCATACAGGTGCGCCGCACAACAACAAAAAGGGGTTAGGCGGCTTTATCATGCGTCGAGCGGGATTTTTGTCTCTTGGCGGAAGCTTTTCCGCACAAAAAAATTTGCTGCGAACCATGCGCATACTGATAAGTAAAGGCGCGATAATAAACTTCTATCCCGAAGAAGCTCTTTGGCAGTATTATGAAAAACCGCGTCCGCTGAAAAACGGTGCATTCAATTACGCAGTAAAGCTCAACGTCCCCGTTGTCCCGCTGTTCATAACCTTCGAGGGGAGAAACAAGCGGGCGGTTATAAATGTATTGTCACCCATCTATCCAACGGAGGGACTTAGCGACAGGCAAAATGTCGAGAAAATGAGAGACGAATGTTTCCGGCAATGGGAACTATTGTATGAAAAGGTGTATCACAAACAGCTTGTATATGATACCGATATAAATATTGTGTAATCTCTTGACAGTGTTTAAGTGTGTAGTATAATTTACGTGTAAAATTTAGTTTGCTGCAGCTTGTAGGAGAAAAAGCTATGAAGTACTGTGCTCATTGTGGAAACGAACTGTTGGACGAGGCGGTAATTTGCCCCAAATGCGGTTGCCGTGTTGAAAATGGCAAGGGCGTTAAGGCCACCGACCAAAAGGATTTAATAATGGTGATAAAGATATTTATGATAGTTGCCTGCGTACTGGGCGGCTTCGCGTTTCTTATCCCGCTCGCTTGGATGATTCCGATGACTGTCAGCGTCGTTAACCGTTTGGAAAGTCGTCAACCCATAGGCGTCGGTTTCAAGGTGTGCGTGCTGTTGTTTGTAAGCGTCATAGCCGGAATTCTGCTTTTCTTTATTGATACGGAAAATTATTTGTGTTGAATGTTGCTTGAAGGTGAACCGTAAACGGCGTACCGACCTTGGCTAAAATTGTTATGGTAATAGGATGTACTGCAGTTGAATCGACGCATTTTTAACTGGGTTGCTTAGACTATTCCGATGACGGCGGCGTTGCTTAGACGTGCGTAATTTTTATGCCGGCGCGTTTTAAATTAAGTTGTTCGTATATAAAATCGCGGCAATATTGCTTTTTTGCAGCGACACCGGCGCGATTATACATTGATTGTAAACAAAAAAACGACTTTCGCATGAAAGCCGTTTTTTTGTCGTTTAGTCGTCAAGCTTTATTGGCGGAACCGAGCACGTTAACTATTTTGTGCTTTACCATTTCCTTCATCATTGCGCGTGCGTCGCCCAAATATTGTCTTGGGTCGAAGTGCGACGGATATTCTACAAAGTGCTTGCGTACCGCCGCAGTGAAGGCAACGCGCAGATCGCTGTCTATATTGATTTTGCACACAGCCATTTGTGCGGCTTTTCTCAATTCACTTTCGGGGATGCCTATTGCATTGGGCATTTCTCCGCCGTATTGGTTTACTATCGCTACCTTATCTTGTGGTACACTGCTGGCTCCGTGCAGCACAATGGGAAAGTTGGGCAAGCGCCTGCCTACTTCTTCGAGAATGTCCAATCTGAGCTTTGGATCCTGACCGGGCTTGAATTTGTATGCGCCGTGACTGGTTCCTATTGCGATAGCCAAGCTGTCGATCTCTGTGCGTGCGGTAAACTCTTCCACTTCGTCGGGGCTGGTGAACAATGCGTCACTTGCCTCTACATGCACGTCGTCCTCAATGCCTGCAAGCTTACCCAATTCTGCCTCTACAACAACTCCGTGCGCATGGGCATATTCAACAACGCTTCGCGTAACCGCGATGTTTTCTTCCCACGGCTTGGAGCTGGCGTCGATCATCACGGAGGTAAAGCCGCCGTCTATGCTGGCTTTGCAGATATCGAAATCCGCACCGTGATCGAGGTGCAGCGCAATGGGAATATCGGTCGTTTCCACAGCTGCCTCCACGAGATGCTTCAAATAAACGGGGTTGGCATACTTACGGGCGCCTGCCGACACCTGAAGTATCACCGGCGAATGACATTCGTTTGCAGCCTCAACTATGGCTTGAACCATCTCCATATCATTTACGTTAAACGCGCCTATTGCGTAGCCGCCTTTGTAGGCCTTTGCGAACATTTCCTTTGTTGTTACAAGTGGCATTGTTTTTCCTCCGATATAAATAGATTTTATGTAAGACAAAACGGAATTTTATAGTAAAAATTTATTACTATATGTTGTCAAACCGTTAGCCTTGTGGTATAATTTGAAATAGTGGATTTGGGCGCCAAGAGGATTTTCCTCGCGGATATTGTACCACAATACTGTTTTTTAGTAAAGAAGTATTGCAAAACCAACTAAAAATTTTTTGGAGGTAAACTCACAATGGCACAAAAAAAAGTAAGAGTTGCAATTAACGGCTTTGGACGTATCGGTCGTTTGGCTTTCAGACAGATGTTTGGACAAAAAGGTTATGAGATCGTCGCAATCAACGACCTCACCAGTCCCAAGATGTTGGCGCATTTGCTCAAATACGACACTGCACAAGGTCGTTATGCGTTGGCAGACACCGTGTCCAGTACCGAACCCGTACTTGACGAGGAGGGCAAAAAAGTCGTCACTCCCGGTACGCTTACCGTCAACGGAAAGACAATCAATATCTATGCTGAACCCAAGGCGGAAAAGCTTCCCTGGAAGAAGTTGCGCGTAGACGTGGTGTTGGAGTGCACCGGCTTCTATTGCAGCAAGGCTAAGAGCCAGGCGCACATCGACGCGGGCGCCAAGAAGGTTATAATTTCCGCTCCAGCAGGAAATGATCTTCCTACCGTTGTATACGGTGTAAACGAAGGCATTTTGAAGCCCACGGATACTATTATATCCGCAGCAAGCTGCACGACAAACTGCCTTGCACCTATGGCAAAGGCTTTGAATGATTATGCCCCCATCGTTTCCGGTATCATGACCACGGTACACGCTTATACAGGCGATCAAATGGTGTTGGACGGACCTCACCGCAAGGGTGACCTTCGCCGTGCGCGTGCTGCAGCTCAAAATATAGTTCCCAACTCAACCGGCGCTGCAAAGGCTATCGGACTCGTCATCCCCGAGTTGGACAAGAAATTGATCGGTTCGGCACAGCGTGTTCCCGTTTGCACCGGCAGCACAACTATTCTTGTGGCTGTTGTCAAGGGACATGACGTCACCAAGGAAGGCATCAACGCCTACATGAAGAGCGTTGCAAGCGAAAGCTACGGCTACAATGAGGATCCCATCGTCAGCAGCGATATAATCGGCGAAACTCACGGCTCCATCTTCGACGCGACCCAGACAATGGTTTCAAAGCTGGACGACGATACCTATCAAGTACAAGTAGTTGCTTGGTACGATAATGAAAACAGCTACACCACACAGATGGTTCGTACTATCAAATATTTCGCCGAGCTTTGCGAATAATAAAAATTTAACTTGATGCCAAACGCTCCGATATTTTTGTCGGAGCGTTTCATTTTTAATAAATTCGACTCCTTGTCGGCGTATGGGAGTGGCTTTGTTTTTCGAATAATATTGCCAAAGCGGAAAATTGCCTATAAATGTTTCATTTTTAAAAGATAGTACTTATTTGTCTTGACCTTAATCAAATAAAGTGTTATAATGTCACGGAACGTGTAGTATACTACACAGTTTGTATCAATTACCGAATAACATAAAAAGGAGAATCAACATGAACTATGTCGCCGTGGGAATTATAACTCTGACGATAGTCCCCATTATTTTCGGGATTCTGTTGGGAATACTGCGCGGATGGCGTCGTTCCCTCCTGCGTTTTGGACTTGTTATTGTTTCTTTGGTATTGGCTTTTGCTCTTTGCGGAGTTGTAGGTCACGCCATAATGAATATGCAAATTCCTTCTGCAGGTATGACTGTTAACGAATTTATTGTTCAATCGATAACGGAAGCTACGCAGGGTGTGGATATCAGCACAATTTCAACAGCGCTTGCCGAAAGCTTAATAAAAATTACAGTATTTTTGCTTTTGTTCGGATTAATCATGTTCGTTACCTGGGCAATCGTGTATCCGATATGCAAAATTTTTGTCAAGCCCTACAAGGACAGCGACGGCAATATCAAAAAACGCCGTCTTATCGGTGCCGGTATCGGCGCAGTGCAAGGCTTGATCGTTGGCGTAATGGTTTGTATCGTCTTTTCCGGCTTGTCTTTACAAGCAGGCAGAATAGGCAATGTGGTAAATCAATTAGCCGAGTTGGAAGGAAATCTTCAAACAGATCAAGGCGGCGCGCAGACCTTATCCGACAGTGCAGTGGGTGAGCAAAGCGATCCTACCGCTCAACTTGATACGGAAATTTTTCAAGTATTCATTGATTACGCCGATACCTCAACTTGCAAATTTTACAGTGTTTTCAATGAGCCGTTCAATTGGCTTTCCCAAGTAGACATTACACATGAGGACGGCACATCCAGAAAAATTACGTTATCCGGCACAATAGATGCAGTGGACGGCGTAGTAAAGATGGCGAAAGAAGTAGTCAACCTTCAGGGGGTTCTTGAGAATATTGATCTCGAAAATATTCATCAGGCGGAAGATAAGGTCGATCTCAAGGAGATGAAGGATATTTTCAAAAATATGGATATCATAAATGAAAATCTGTCTCCGGAAGCAAAAGAAACCATAAAGGAAACCCTTGATTCTATCAGTGACAGCTTCGATCTGCCGGTAGACCTCGATTTCGGTTCTATAGATTTGGACAATGTGAAATTTGAACACGAAGGCGAGATTGTGGAGGATCTGATCAATTTCTCTAAAAAAGAAAGCTTAGACCAAGATGAAACGACGGAAGTTGTTCAGGATATATTGGACAGCACACTTGCAATCCCCGTACTGCAAGGCTCCGATATAAACTGTCAGGAATTTTTGTTGGATTATCAAAGGGAAATGGTTGAAGTGGCATTGCAGGAAATAGAAGCCGAAGGCTCAGTTGATCAATCCAAAATTGATGCGCTGCGCGAGTTGCTTGGTTTGTGATCTGGTGTTTTCAACAGGGTTTTACGACATATTGGTTGTTTCAATATAAATTTGCAAAACCAAATAACTATCAAAATACGCCTTTGGGCAAATCAAGGAAGGACGTCAAATTTGACGCCCTTCTATTTTGTTTTAACATATTTTTCTTGTCTATTTCAACAAAAATTTTCCCCGAATTATAGCGTTTAACATTATTCGAATTGTGACGTTGGAGACAAATGCCTACTATACCGGCGTCAATCGGCTGCAATTGATTAATAGACTTTAAAAAGCGATTTTCTACCGAACTAGAGAAGGTGAAATTTACAGAATTGTTTCCGTCATTCAAAAAACAATTTGTACACTTTTTTGACAAACACTCCTTATGCAATCATTTTATATTCGAGTAATGGAATTTTGCAGAAAAATTTCCTCAAGCGGTATATAATGCGTTGTCTTTGCGTCTTTATTGCTTTAAATTGTTAAATTCTCCTCCCAAAATATGTAAAATTTAAAGCAAACTCCGATTAGATTTTGGAAATGCCTGCATTAAATTGTGCGTCAATTTTGTTTTTGCTATTGAATGAACCTAAAATATATGATATAATAAATATTACGCAAATCGAATTTATTTTTAATTTTGGCGTAAGCGTGGAATGTAAACTAATATCTACAAGGAGCTTATCATGACTATTTTGGATATCATAGAAAAGAAAAAGAACAAGCAAGAGCTGACAAAAGAAGAAATTATGTTTTTTATCAATGGGTTTACGAACGGTACTGTTCCTGACTATCAGATGTCGGCGCTGCTGATGGCAATTTTGCTTAACGGAATGACGGACAGGGAAACCTTCGAAATGACGGACGCCATGCTGCACAGCGGCGACGTGGTGGATATGTCTGCGCTCGGTGGAATTGTGGTGGATAAGCACAGTACCGGAGGCATAGGGGACAGCACGACGTTGGCGCTTGCTCCGATACTTGCCTGCTGCGGTGTGTATGTCGCAAAAATGAGCGGCCGCGGCTTGGGCTTTACGGGAGGCACCATAGATAAGCTGGAAAGTATCCCCGGCTTTGACACTGCATTGTCCGAAGATGAGTTTTTCCAAGTGGTAAAACGTGTAGGGTGCGCGGTAATTGGGCAAACGGCAAACTTGGCTCCCGCCGATAAAAAGATCTATGCCTTGCGCGACGTTACCGGTACGGTAAATTCCATTCCGCTAATCTGCGCAAGTATAATGAGTAAAAAGCTTGCAAGCGGTTCGGATACTATATTGTTGGATGTCAAGTATGGAAGCGGAGCGTTTATGCCCGATCCCGAAAGCGCATTGGAATTGGCAACCAAGATGGTGGCGATAGGCACTCTTGCAGGCAAGAGGATAGGCGCCCTTATTACAGATATGCAGCAGCCTCTGAGCGATCATGTGGGAAACAGCTTGGAAATCATCGGCATTGTGGATGTACTTAAGGGCAAAAAGAACCGCCTGTATTATGAAATTCGCGAGGTTGCTTTGCGTTTGTTGACGTTGACGGGCAAATATAACCTCGTTACCGCAAATGAAGCTTTTCAAGAAGCTATTGACAGTGGCAGCGCACTCAATAAATTTGCGGAAATGGTGCAGGCGCAGCATGGCGATCCAAGCTATATTCTCAATCCCGATAAGTTCGCAATAGGAACTCGCGACGTGGTAACGGCAAAAACAGACGGCTATGTGACCGCAATGGTGGCAGCCGATATAGGCAGAGCAGTCACTCATCTCGGCGGCGGACGTATGACCAAGAGCGATACTATCGACTTCTCTGTGGGTGTAATTATGCATGTTGCAATAGGCAGCAGCGTCAAGCGCGGCGATGTGCTTTGCGAAGTGTTCCACAACGGCGGCAGGGGCTTGTCCGAGGCGAAGGCTCTAATTGAAAATGCCATCACGATCGGTTGTGATAAGCCCGCCGAGCATAAAATCGCCTATGCCTACGTAAGCAAAGACGGTGTGGAGCTGTACTGATGACAAAAGCGAACATTTTGCTAAATTATTACAATTTTGACGGCGATTGGGCGCGTCCGCATCTGGATAATTTGTTGCAAAATCATCCTCACGTACTTATTTTGCCCCTTGCTTACCGCGAAAGTCAGGCAACGGATAACCGTAGTTGGCTCACTATTTACGGCAAAGGCGGCGAAAAGTACGACAATATACTTCGTCCGTTTATTTCATACGGGTACAAGGAAAAGGATATAGAGTGGCTCAATCCCTATGACGGATCCGATCATCTTGCGCAAATTGCGGGAGCAAAAATGTTGTTTTTTACTGGCGGTATGCCGGAAAAAGCTATTGCGCGTTTGGACAAATTGGGATTGACGCAAGCCGTCAAGAATTTTGAAGGCATTGTTGCTGGAGCTTCGGCGGGTGCAATGCTACAGTTGGGAACATATCATATCACACCGGACGAGGACTACGACAGCTACGGTATTTGGCAGGGTTTGGGATTGGTCGAGGGACTGGATATTGAGGTCCACTATCTTGCAACCGATATTCAAAAACGATGTGCGGAAAGGGCAACACTCGAGCACGGTATGCCGGTATATCGTATGTGGCACGAAGGCGGCTTGTTGCTGACGGATGGCAAACTGACGCTAATGGGCAGCGTTGAGCAGGATTGATTATCAGCAACATCAACTTACAGAAAGTCAACGTAAAGAAAATGGCGAACTGCATTTATTGCAGTTCGCTTATTGTTATTCCGATAGGCAAAATTTGCGTGACCACATTGACAATATAGTACAATTTGAGTATAATATTACACTGTGATAATATGCACGATCTGGAGTTTTTATGCCGAACAATTTTGACGACATTTTGAAATTTTGCACGCCTGCCCGCTGGTGGGGAGAAAAATGGCGTGAGGGACTGTACCTCGGCAACGGTAAAATGGGCGCGAACGTATACGGCGGTGCTTCGGAAGAAAAAATATTGTTCAACGAGGCAACGCTGAGCTGGCGTGGGCGCACGACAGTGGTTCCCGACGTTTCAGATCGTATCGAGGAAACAAAGCGCAAAATTGATGACGGTGACTTCTTGGGTGCACAAAATGTCATTCCTTCTGCACTCAAGCAAAAAAATTTCCGTCCTCAGGCTGCATATCCCCTTCCTTTGTGCGAACTGAATATGTTGTTCGATCAAAATGACGTTACAGGGAATTTCGAACGAAAGCTGGATATGGCAAAAGGTGAAGTCACCGTCAGCTACAACGTAGGAGACACTCGTTACAAGCGCTGTTCATTCGTGTCGCGCGCCGACAATTTGTTCGCTTACCGCATTACAAAACAGGGAAACGGTACGGTGAGTGTTCGCTTAAGCTTTCGGTTGATGCATCGTGTCAATTCGCATACTTATGAAGGGCTTTGCGACATACCGGAGGGAACAAGCGTCAAATACGACAGGCAAAATATGTGTTTTGCCGCCCGTAACGACGACAACGGCACCGACTTTGGTGCAGTAGCAAAGCTGCATATATTGGGCGGCAGCGTTCGCGCCGAAGAGGACTATGTAGATGTGCTGCATGCTCAGAGTGTGTTGATTCTTGTCAAGGTTTTTGCAAGCGGCTCACGTGAAAGGGAATGGAGCAATCTCAAACTGCAGCTGGACAGTTGTAAGGACGGTTACGAAAAACTGTTTAAAGCACACGCTGCGCTGCACTCAAAGCTTTACGGCACGGCTTCATTGCAGTTGGGCAAGGCGGAAAACGTCAATGTGGAAAATCTTCTTTTACAGGTGGACAGCGGCGTTTTGCCGCCGCAGCTTGTAGCACGCATGTATCGTTTTGCAAGATACTTAACGGTATCGGGTATTCCCGAAGAGGGATTTATGGGGCCATGCGGGCTGTGGAACGGCTGTTACAAGCCATATCGCGCATTTGTATCTGCAGGCGGCGAACTGGAAATGAGCTTGCTGCACAGGCTGCAAGGCAACATGATGGGCGGCTTCGAACGCTCATTTGAGTATTTTTGGAACAACCTGGGAGACTACCGCAACAACGCTCAACGTATATTCGGCTGTCGAGGTATTGTTGTCCCTGTAGTTGCCGCTCCGTATACGGGAAGATTGGGCAGTACAGATATTTTTGCCATTCATTTTTCCGGTTGTGCGGCATGGATCGCCAATCTGTATTACAAATACGCTAAATACAGCAGTAATACCAAATTTCTCAAAAACAGACTAATACCCTTCATGAAGGAGGTCGCGCAGTTTTATGAGGATTTCATCAGCCACACGGATAGCGGGTTGGAAATGAGTCCCTCGGCACTTCCGATGCGGATAGCCGACGGCTGGGGTATTACTGACCGCCCGTTTGTGGCAAAAAACAGCGCTCTGGAATTGGCGCTTGCTAAGGATCTGCTGACAAATCTTGTCGAGGCGTGTAAAGCCAACAACGTTAAGGGCAGACTTGCTGTGTGGCAAAAGCTGTTGGAGGGCTTTCCCGACAAACAGATTGCCAGCGACGGTACCTTCCGTGAGTTTGTAAATTCATTGATTTCCGCGGATTACACAGGTATATCCAATGGCACATTGTATCCCGTTTATTTCGGCGAAGAAATTAGTTTTTTGTCCGATGACGAAACCAAAAATCACTACATACTCACCGCCGACAAAAAGCGCGGTAATCCCGCCCAGCAAAACAGCTTCAATATGACGGTACTTGCTGCAGTGTACGCTCGTCTCGGTGAAAGCGGCAAGGCTAACGAAAGTCTTACCAACGCCGTGCGCGGCTGCGTTATGAACAATCTTGTATTTGTGGACAAGGATTGGCGTGGTATGGGTGTGTGCGGAAGCGGTGTTTGGACGCCTGTGCAGCTGAACGTAAATATGACTTTTGCCCATGCGGTACAGCAAATGTTGATGTACAGCTGCGGCAATACGTTGAGTGTGTTTCCCGCATTGCCGGAGGCGTGGGGCAGCGCAAGCTTTGACGGTTTTCTAACGGAAAACGGCGTGGAGGCTGCGGCGTTCTTCGATTCATACAAAAAAACGCTTCGCGTGACGCTCGAATGTAAAAAGGATACCGACATACATATTTATTTGCCGGACTTTATAAAAAAACTTACTAAATCTTCTTTGCCATTTAAACCGCAGGGCAACAACTTTGAGCTTACAGTACCCGCAGGCAAAAAAGTAGAATTGCTATATAAAACCAAATAGGTGTGTTATGAAATTGGAAAAGCTTAACCTCATTTCCGAAGGTAAAACCAAACGGCTTTGGGCAACAAACGATCCAAAGCTGGCAATAGCCGAGTTCTACGATGACGCTATCATGTATCACAGCAAGCACAAGCAGTACTTTGACGGTAAGGGTGCGCTTGCAAATCAAATCAATGTGATACTCATGCAGGTGTTGGAGGACAACAACATACCCACCGCATTTGTAAGCAAGTACTCGGACAACTCAATGGTGGTCAAGCTTGCGGAAATGTTGCCTATCGAGGTGGTAGTGCGTAGTTATTCCGCAGGTGCAATGTGCGACAGGTTGGGCTTGGAGTATCACAAAAAACTCAAGTCTCCCGTTTTGGAATTCTGCTACAAAAATGACGATCTCGGCGATCCTGTAATAAACGAATATCATGCCTATGCAATGGAATTGTGTACTCAGGAAGAAATGTCCACAATGTGCTACAACGCAATGCGGATCAACAAGGTGCTTACGGACCTTATGAAGGAAGTGGGTATTATTGTCGCTGATTTTAAGGTGGAATTTGGGCGCGTCTCTGGCAGATTGCTTGTCGCCGACGAAATTTCACCTAACGTTGCGCGTTTTTGGGATAAAAACACACTTCGCCGTATGGACAATGATGGTAAAAACCCGGAGTTGGAGTACGAACGCCTGCTTGCTTTGCTTAAACAGATTACAAATTACTGACGGAGGATGGACTATGAAATGTATGTACTGTGGCTGTGAGGACAGCAAAGTGATAGATTCACGTTCCACCGACGACGGCAAGAGTATCCGCAGACGTCGCGAGTGTATCAACTGCGGCCGCCGTTTTACCACATTCGAAACTATCGAAACGGTGCCGTTTCTTGTGATCAAGCGGGATGGAACGCGGCAAATTTACGATCGCTCTAAAATTAAAAACGGAGTTTTGCGCTCCTGCGAAAAGCGCCCCATATCAATGGCGCAGATAGACGCTCTCGTGGACAACGTCGAAAAAGTTCTTTACAACAGTCTGGATGAGGAAATTACTTCGCAAAAAATAGGCGACCTCGTGATGGAACAATTGAAGGAGTTGGACGACGTTGCATACATTCGTTTCGCCGCAGTTTACCGTCAGTTTAAGGACAGCGCCACCTTTTTTGAGGAAATGAACAAGATTTTCAACTCGGGCAACAAGGGGAAGAAAAAACGCTGATGAAAAATATCGAACAGGAGCTTAAATTGCAGCTTACGGAAAGGGAATACGCTCTGCTTGTGGACGCTTCCAACGCACATCCGCAATTGCAAAGCAATTTCTATTTTTCCTATCCGGCAATGCCGTGTGACACCATGGTACGCCTTCGTCAAAAAGGAGATACCTATTTGTTGGGATACAAACGGCGTCTTACATCTGCAGACAGCGTAATGGTCTGTGACGAACGCGAGTGTGAGATAAGCTCTGAGCATGCCAACTACATACTCACACGCGGAGTATCGGTGGACGAAATGCGTAGATTGCTGAATGTTCGAGTAGACAGTGCGCTGCGCCTTGTTGGAAAATTGGATACATATCGCACCAAGTTCGTAATGATCGGCTTGTTGTTGGAGCTTGATAAAAATGTTTATTTGGGCAATACCGATTATGAATTGGAGTGTGAAAATAACGATGTAAGCGAGCTTACCAAGCTCAAAAATTACCTTTATTACACTTATGGCGTGGTCGAAAGACCTTCAAAGCCAAAGTCAGAACGCTTTTTTGAAGCATTGAACAAATGAAATCGACAAAGTCCTACAGATATATCATTTTTGATTTCGACGGTACCGTAAACGATACTTCCCCCGGTATATATGCCACCTTTACTGCGGTGCTTACTCATTTCGGAGTGGATGCTTCCACCGTGGATTTATCACGGCACATCGGTCCGCCGCTTGACGACAGCTATACCCGGCTTTTGGGCAAAGAGTTCTGCAATGAAGCAATAGATCTGCACAAACAGATTTTCGAACAAACAAATGCCGCCGCAAACAGCACTCTTTATGAAGGAATAGTTGATGTGCTTACCGCCTTGAAGCACAGCGGCAGATATATTTTAGCTATCGCCTCCAGCAAGTACGAGCCGCATGTGGTCAAAAGCCTGCAATGTAAAGGGTTGACGGATTATTTCGATTACGTCTACGGACAGACAGAACGGCGCGGTTTCAAACGAGACGTAATAGCACAGCTTATCGAGGATCACAACTGGGACAAATCCTTGTGCCTGATGATAGGAGATACATATCACGATATACAAGGCGCACGCGACTGCGGCATAGACGCCGTCGCCGTAACCTACGGATTCGGTAAAGAGTCGGAGCTCATAGCGGCTCATCCTATTGCGATTGTTTCCTCGCCAAAAGAAATTACGGAGTTACTTATTTGATATGAAACGTACTGACTACAAAAGTTATTTCAAAAATGTAATAGTGCCGGTTTTTGTATACGGTGCTTTTACCGGTTTACTTGTCGGCACAGTGGTTTATTTTTTCAAATGGATGGCAGAGCACCTGACAGATTGGTCCAAGGATATCTATCACTACGCGCAGACTCACCCATGGATAGCGGTCGCTGTTGTTGCCGGTGCGGCAGTGCTTGCAGTAGTCGCTTATTTTTTGCAAAAATGGGCTCCCGAAACGATGGGCGGAGGTATTCCGCGCGCGGAGGGTGTGCTGCGGGGATTGCTTACTTTCAGATGGCTTCGCACGGGAATAGCGGTCATAGTCAACAGTTGGATAAGCTTTTTTGCCGGATTGCCTCTCGGCAGCGAGGGGCCGAGCGTGCTATTGGGTACGGCAATAGGCGGCGGAACTTGCAAGCTGCCGCTTTCACACAACAGTTGGGATCGCTACATCATGACGGGTGGTGCGTGCGCGGGCTTTGCCGTAGCCACCTCCGCACCTGTTACAGGTATACTGTTTGCACTGGAAGAAGCGCACAAGCGCTTTACCCCCATGATATTTCTAATGGCAATGAGCAGTGTGCTTTTCGGCGTTACAGCGTCAAATTTGTGGACTCTTGCACTTGGTGAGCATTCTATACCGCTGTTTGCCGTCGAGTTTACCGCCGCTTTTGAGCTTAAAGATATCTGGGTGCCGCTGCTGCTCGGCATTGCGGTAGGAGGGTTGGCAATCGGATACAACCACCTCGTGTTTTGGATTGGCAAGTTCTACGACACAAAACTCAAAAAGGTTCCTCAATGGGTCCGTTTGATCATTGTGTTTGTGCTTACGGCGGCAATCGGTTTGTTGGCTTTCGGAAACTTTGACGGCACGGACGCTTTGTTTGGCGGCGGCGGATTGATCGTGCGTCTTGCCGACAGCGCAAATTTCAGTTGGAAAATTATTTTTGCTTTGCTTGCGATACGCTTTTTTATGATAGCTTTTTCCACAGGCAGCGGCGCGACCGGAGGTGTGTTTATTCCGATGTTATCTATCGGAGCGCTGCTTGGTGCACTGTTGGGAAACGCATTCGTAGCGATGGGTATGGACGGCGCGTTGTTCCCTACCGTTGTAATGCTGACCATGTCGGCGTTTATGGGCGCGACAACTCGCGCTCCGCTTACGGCGCTTGTGTTTATGGTTGAGAGCACTTGGAGCTTTTCCAACCTGTTCTACGTGGCGATAACAGTATTCATAAGTTATTTCCTGTGTGAAATTTTCAAGGTGGAGCCGCTCTATGATGTGCTTTTGGAGCGCATGATCCACAAGCAGAACAAGGACAAGGAGCCTGTCATACTGCGTCTTGTGTACACAGTGCAATCCGGTGCATTCGCAGTGGGCAAAGCCGTACGTGACGTGCTGTGGCCTGCAAACACCAAAGTCAGCGAAATAGTCGCCGGCGATGTTGCCCGTATGGATGACGACGGCGAGCGTAAAATGCATGTAGGAGATACCTTGTCCATTATCACTCAAACCTTCAACGAAGCCGCGACCTGCAGTGAATTGCAGGAAATTCTCGGCAAACAGCCCGATCCTGTTTCTTTGCAAATTGAAACGGTTGAGGATACTGTAAAAAAATAGTCGTATGCTTCGTCGTCGCGTAGTAACAGCGGGCATTACGTTTATATTTGTCGAAGTCTGTAATAAAATTTTCGTTAAATTGACGTAAAAGATTAGACAAATTGCGATTTGCTGTGTATAATGTAATTATCCTAAAAAAGGAGAGGATAAGGTTATGGCTCACAAAATCAGTAATGAATGTATTGCATGCGGTGGCTGCCAAAGCGTTTGTCCCTGTGACGCGATCAGCGAGGGCGACGGCAAGTTTGAAATTGCGGCAGATCTCTGCGTAGATTGTGGTGCGTGTGCAGCACAATGTCCGGTTGGCGCTATAGAAGAGGCGTAACCCAAAACATATTTTGCCCGAGGCACGTCTTGCTTCGGGCTTTTCTTTTGTTAAAAGGTTAATAATTTGATTGTTTACAATAGTGTACATCAAATCTTAACAATAGGCAAATACTGCGTATAATAGTTTACACGCATAAGATAAGCTTTTATCTGCAAAATATCAAATAGGAGAGAATTTATGAAAAGAACTTTCATATTGCTGCTGGTTTTGTTAATGGTTGCGACTTCTGCTTTTACTCTCGCCGCATGCAGCAGCAAAGAAGGCACAATACCGGGAACTTACAAAAATGTGGAGCTGGATACTCCCGAACAGCAGGCAAATTTGGCTGATACTATTTCCGCAAAGATAATGGCAAACGTATCTAACGATCCCGGTGACGGTACTATTGCGGATCAATGGATGGCACAGTTGAATGTTCGCCAAAACGGCAAGCTCAATTTCGAAGCGGATTTAGATATTGACTACGAAGATGCCAAGATGGAAATGGATGGTACGTTCAATCTTGAGCACAACTCTCTTCAAAGCGTCGGTTACTCCGAACAGAGCGGTATAGATATTGCGGCATCCGCCGATATCGCTGTAAAAGGAGGACTTAATATACCCCGCGTTTTGTTGAATATGTTGGGGCTTGATGAGGAGCAGACGCTGAAGCTGCAAAATTTACTTAAAAGCTTTAACTATGGCGCAAGCATATATATGGACAACAGCAATGTATATGCTCACCTAAGTGAGAGTTTAAAAAGCGCCTTTGCGGAATTTGGCGTGGAATTGCCTTCCGACAAAATCAAACTGAATTATGGAAATCCTTTCGAAGGTATTGTCGGTTACTCTGCAGACGCCGATGGAAACGCTACGGATTTGCAGGCACAGCTATCTGTTGAAATAGCCGATATTCTCAAAATTCTCAAGCAGTACAAGGTTGATTTTGCCGTTTCGGAGGATAACGGATGGGCGCTCAGGATAAGCGTCAGTGAGGAAACCGTCAAGGCAATTCTTGCCGACCGAGAGCTTGTTCCCAAGGAAACCGCGGATTTGTTAAACAAATGTGTCTCTTTCCGTAGGTGTCGGGCGGAGTTTTTCATCGGGTTTGACAAGGATAACAAACTGTCTAAGCTTTCCTCCGTTGTGGATGTGGAAATAAATATTGACGTGGAAAAATCTCTCACAGTACCCGTTTCGCTCAGCGGCAGCTTTAAACTCGAGGTAATAGAGGAGCAGGAAATATCTGCCGACAAGGTAACGTTACCTTCAGATCTCGACACTTACACCGATTTAGATGAAAGACTCGGATAAATTTTCGTACTGAAAGCATAAAATAAACGGTCTAAAGTAATTTTGGTAAACACGTCAAAATTATTTTAGACTTTTTTTGTGTCAACTTTTTGATAAAATTTGGGACAATTGCAAAAAAACATTAAAATAAATTAAAAACTACTACGCAAGTTCTTGACAATGAGGGGGGGGGCGCTATAATAGCGGCATAGTTATATTACATAACTAAATATGCAAAGGAGCATAAACGGAATGAAAAAAATAACGAAAGTATTGTTGTGCATTGTGCTGACACTATGTTTTGTTCTGTCCGTGTCACTGCTTGCGGCATGTGAGGGCACACCCGGCAAGGACGGTACAAACGGACAAGACGGCGCAAACGGCAAGGATGGCGTCACGCCCCACGTAGGAGAAGACGGCTATTGGTACTTCGGCGATGAAAAGACGGAGTACAAAGCGACAGGAAACAACGGAGTGGACGGCAAGTCCGCTTACGAGCTGTACAAGCAGGAGCATCCGGAATACACCGGTACATTGGAGGACTGGCTTGCTTCTCTTAAGGGTGCTGCTGGATACGACGGATATGACGGAGTAAACGGAAAATCCGCGTATGAGTTGTACAAACAAGAGCACCCGGAATACAGTGGAAGTCTTGAAGAATGGCTTGATTCTCTGCAAGGAGTCAGCGGTGTCACGCCTCACATTGGGGAGGACGGATATTGGTACTTTGGAGAGAGCAAGACGGAATACAAAGCGATAGGCGTTGACGGCAAGTCGGCATACGATTTGTATGTAGAGCAGTTCAAGGCGAAAGAGGAAAACGCAGGTAAGGAGCCTCTGAGTCTTGAAGAATGGTTGACGTCACTCAACGGTGCAGCCGGAGAAAAGGGCGAGCAAGGGGAACGCGGAACCTTGTGGTTCAGCGGCAGTGTGGCGCCTGAGGACGCAAGTCATTTAGAGGATGTAAGAGAGGGAGACTTCTATTTCCGCACCTTCAGCGACTTTGCAGACCGCACAGGGTATGAAATTTACCGCTACACAGATAAAGCTTGGACAAGGCTTGTGGATATGTCTGAGGAAATCACACCCGAAGAGCAGGAACAAAAGGACGGCTACCATATCGCCAATGTTGACGAGCTTGTAGAATTTGGCAAATTGGTAAATGCCGGTGACACCTTCTCCGGTAAAACCGTTTATCTTGATGAGGATATCAGTCTGGAGTATGTCGAAAATTGGGAACCTATCGGAAAAACCGGAAGTACCTTCAAGGGTATTTTCGACGGTCAGGGAAAAACGATTTCCGATTTGTTTATCAACACTCCCGATAAAGACAACGTAGGCTTGTTCGGATGTGTGGAGAGTCCCGCAGCTGTTAAAGGGGTAAATATTGTAAATGCATCAGTAATCGGCAGCACCAATGTCGGCGCTCTCATAGGCTCGGCGTTTACAGGCTCGGTACAGGATTGTCATGTAAGCGGTCTTGTGCAAATTACAGGTAACTACAAAGTGGGCGGTATGCTCGGAGGCGGATACGTTCGTATCAGCGATTGCTCCGTAAAGGGCAGCGCCGGGAGCTTTATAAAAGGCATTTGGAAAGAGGGCAACAACGTCGAGGGTGACAATGTCGGCGGCTTTATCGGTTACACCGGTGAAGCAGTGCACACCATAAGCAATATTGAGGTCAGCGGATTGGCTGTAGAAGGCACACGTAAAGTCGGTGGAGTCGTTGGTTATTTGCATTATGGCGTAAGCATAGAGAAAAGCAGCTTCACAGACGGTTCGGTATCCTCTAATGCAACGGAAGAATACTCTAAGGGCAACAAATGTTTTGTCGGCGGTATTGTCGGTGAGTACAACGGCGGCAAATATAAAGAAACGATAAATTCTATCAACAACTGCACAGTTTCTAAGGCGACGATCAATACTATTTTGTTGGTAGATAATCGTACAGTAAACAATATAATTGCAGGCGGCAGCAGAAATGCAAGTCCTGTCACCACATTCTCCGGAAATGAAGCGACCGAGGTTGAGTGGCTTTGGAACGGAATAGGTATAGACGTTGGCAGAACATATATCGTGGATTCCGCCGAAAGCCTTGTCGCTTTTGCCGAAGCACGAAACAGTGATGTTATCAGTTCGGGCGAAGGTCTTGCGGTGACGATTAAGCTTGCCGAAGATATTGATCTCGAAGGAAAGGAATGGCAGCCGTTAAACGGTCAATGGCTGATTTTTGACGGCAACGGACACACGATTTACAACCTCAATGCAGGACACAACAGCGTAGATAAAAGCGGACTTGTTGCTTATCTCGGCGGTGGTACGATTAAAAATCTTACCATAGACGGCGCAAGCGCAGCGGGCTCACAGGCAGGCGTTTTTGTGGGACAGAGTGAAGGCGGTAAAATTGAAAACTGCACCCTGAAAGGTACGATAACGGTTGTTGCAAAAGACTTTGATGACAACGAATATTCGGAAAGTTGGGGCGGAATCGGTGTATTTGCGGGAGTTCTCAACGCATCAAGCTCCACCGTTACCGGAATTATTGATGAAAAATGCGAATTAACCTTGGATTTCACCGGATTCAAAACGGAAATAAAAAATGTTTCGGACGATTGGCTTGGGGGATATTATATTCCCGCAGAAGCGCCTCTGATCTCCATTGAAAACAAGGCTGCCGTAGAGATAAAGGTCGTTGGTATTGACTATATCTTGAACGCAAGCAGTAATACTGTTCGCATCTACTCTTTGGATGGTTTGAAATGGTGGCGTGATGAAGTCAATGCATGGGTGGCAAACAATTATCATGGTTCTATCAACGTTAAGAATTTTGCCGGTTGGACAGCATATCTTGAAAACGATATCGACCTTAACGGTGAAGAATGGGAGCCTATTGGACATTCTCAACTGGAAGGAGATGTGTCTTTTGGAGGTACATTTGACGGCAACGGGCATATCATCAAAAATTTGAAGATATCTCAAACTTATGACAAAGGCTCCGGATTTATTGCGCGTCTGGTTGGAAACGGTGCGGTAAAAAATATCGTTTTTGAAAATGTAGACGTTTCGGGCAGCAGTTATCTGGGCGCAGTAGTAGGTCGCGCAGGCTCAAGCGGTACTCCGACTTTGACAAAAATCACCCTGCAAGGCGATATAAAAGTGTCCGGAGGTTCTTATGTTGGAGCCGTTGTGGGTCACATGGGCGCTGTTGCCGATCAAATCACGGTAAATGCCGACAAGGGGAGCTTTGTAAAGGGTTCCAGCATTGACGTGGGCGGTATTGCAGGCATCACAAGGAAAAACGGTGGTAAATATACCAATTTGACCGCAAGCATAGATGTAGAAGGACAAAGCGCAGTTGGCGGAATTGTCGGTCGTGAGCAGGGCGGCAACATTTATACTGATTGCAAGTCAACCGGCACAATCAAGGCTACAAACGCCGATGGAAAAGCGAATGCCTGCTTTGGCGATGTTGTGTACGATATAGACAGTGAACAACCCTCTCAAGCTACAACAACCGTGACTGATTTTACTTTTGAAGGAACGGTAATCGCTGGCGGATTTTCCGGTTTTTACTCCAATATGGGTGGTGACGCAACATTCATCAACAGTACTGCAAAGGTAACTTATAACGGCGTTGTTGTTACATACCAAGCCGATGCAGAGGGCAATATTACAAACAAATAATTTAATTATAAGATTTGTTCGGCAGGGAGATACCTTGCGAAAGGATAAATGAAAAAAATCGACTTAAAGTGGCTTTGAGATATCAAATCCGCTTTAAGTCTTTTTCGTTATCATCCGCCAATTTCCGCACTGTTACAAAAAACCATGTGAATAATCCCTCTTTTCCTAAAATCTGTTCGTATTATATCTGAATTTCCGGTTTCATATTGTGGCGATAGGTTGGTTGAGCTTGTACAGTCTTGTGACGACCATTAAAATGTGTTGATAATAGTATCTGTTCAAACAATTGTGTCTCGCGGCTTTACTAATTTGTTTGAGTGGTGTACAATATTTACATGGATATCGAGTTGAGATCTGACGAAAAAATAGAGGATTTGCAGTGCGGCGGACTAAAAATCATTCAGTCCGCAACGGAATACCGCTTTACAACCGACGCAGTGCTGCTTGCCAACTTTTGCAGGGACATGCGCGGAAAGACATGCGTGGAACTCGGCGCCGGCAGCGGTGTGATCTCTATTTTGGTTGCGTACAAAAAGCGCCCAGCGCGCATAGCTGCCGTGGAGCTTCAGCCGCAGTTGTGCGACATGATGAAGCGCAGCATTGAGCTCAACAATTTGCAAGCGGTCATAAAGGTTTACAACGGGGATCTCAAAAATGTGAGCGACATGGTACGGGACGTTGACGTTGTTGTTTGCAATCCTCCCTATCGCCGTGTGGGCAGCGGAGAGCAGCAGCTTAGTCCCAACATCGCTCTATGTCGACACGAAATCGCCGCTACACTTGCGGATGTGGTGACAAGCGCTGCCAAAGTGCTTAACAACCGCGGCACCTTTTATCTCGTACACCAAGCAGATCGTTTGTGCGAAATAATTATGGAATGTGCAAGCAGAGGACTTGCCGTCAAAGAGATTTTGCCCGTGTGCCCTGCGCCTAACAAGCAGCCCAATTTGGTGCTTGTACGTGCGGTAAAAGGTGGCGCGTCGGACTGTGTGCTGCGAGCTCCACTTTGCATAACGGATGAATATGGCAGCTACACGGATCAAACGCGTATGTGGTATAACGGGATAAAGTAAAAAAAATTGCTGCAAATAGATTGATTATTTTGCTATTATCTAAAAAAGGAGAGTCTCGCCCCTTCTGCTATAAGAATCGGGCAAATTTTTATGGTATATTTTGTTGCAACCCCCATAGGAAATTTGAGCGAAATTACTTACCGCGCGGTGGAAACACTCAAAAGTGTCTCGGCAATTTTTTGCGAGGACACCCGCCACAGCAGAATATTACTTGATCATTTGGGTATATCCAAGCCTACCTACAGTTATCACAAATTTAATGAAACAAAGCAGCTTAATTTTGTGCTGTCTTTTTGCGAAAAAGGCGAGGATATTGCGGTTATAAGCGACGCCGGTATGCCATGTATCAACGATCCCGGCAATGTGCTTGTCAACGCTCTCAAAGAAAAGGGGTACCCGTGCACGGTGATCAGCGGACCGAGTGCATTTGTCAACGCTTTTGTGCTGAGCGGTTATTTACCTCCCTTTACTTACTACGGTTTTTTGCCGGAAAAAGCATCGGACAGGGACCAGCTTTTGGACGGATGTGTGGGTGTAGCAATATTTTATGTCTCCGTGCATGATATCAAGGAAAATATGTCCTATTTGTGCAGCCGTTTGGGAAATCGTGAGTGCTGCGTGGTCAAAGAACTTACAAAATCGCACGAATCGGTACGTTTTTGCCATCTCGGCGATACGATCGAGGACGCCAAGGGCGAGTTTGTGCTGGTGGTCAACCGAGGGAAAACGATCAATCCGCTTTGCGAATTGTCCGTCAAGGAACACATAGATTATTATCTCAAGGACGGAATGAGCAAATCGGAGGCGGTTAAAGCCGTTGCCAAGGATCGCAATCTGCCCAAAAATGAAATTTACAAGCAGACGTTATGATCAGTCGATCGTATTGCCGCAAAGACGGTGCGAATATTTTCAATAAAAATTTAAAGTTTGTGCAATAAAACGCTCGTTCTCCGCGTTTATTTTGTGAAAAAAGGAAAAACAGAAGATGTCTTCGGATTACACTCAACCCCGTCGTAGAGAGCTTGACAACGCTATATACGGCATTGCCAACGGCGAGGAAGAAGCTTTGAAAGCTCTCTATGAACTTAGCAGCAGCGCTGTTTATGCGTATGCGCTGACAATCACCGGAAATGTATATGACGCACAGGATGTTATGCAGGAAACTTATTTGAAGGTCTACTATGCCGCGCCGAATTACATTTCCAACGGTAAGCCAATGAGCTGGATACTGCGAATAGCCAAAAATCTTTGCTATGACAGGTTCAGACAGCAGTCTCGCCAAATCGCTTTCAACGAGGAACATCTTACTCAACAGCTTGTCACCGTTGCCGACGCTACGGACAGACTTGTGATAACAAGCTGTCTTACCGAGCTCGACGAAGATGAACGCATGATAGTTGTGATGCATGCGGTTGGCGGTGTCAAACACAGAGAAATCGCCTCCGAGCTGGGCTTATCTATCAACACGGTGCTGTCAAAGTACAAGCGGGCGCTTGCTAAGCTTCAAAGTATTTTGAAAGGAGAACAATGATGAATAACAAACAAACGGAAAAGAAAATAGCGGAAAGCTTTGCCTCTGCAAAGCCGAATATATACGACGACGTTGCCGCGCAGTGCCCAACCAGGTCACCCTCAAAAGCTCGCAAAAACAATGCTTTAGGTTGGAAAATTGCCACATGTGCCCTTGCGTTGATAATGGTAGTGGCAGTTGTGTTCGGCGGAGTAACATTGGGACAGTACGGTCAGCAAAACTCTGTAGTAGCAAGCGTCACATTGGATGTCAATCCCAGCGTTGCGATACGACTAAACGGCAATCGCCGTGTGATAAGCGTAGACGCGTTGAATCTCGACGGTGAAAAAATCATTGGCAGTATGGATTTCAGCGGCGCGCAGCTTGAGGTTACCGTCAACGCTTTGATAGGAAGTATGATTCGTAGCGGCAAATTGAGCGCGGACTCCAACTCGGTGCTTGTGTCGGTAGACGCCAAAAATAGCGAATACGGTGCGCTTGCGGATATAGTATCACGAGAAATCACCGTTATTTTGCAGGAAAGTCAAATAGAGTCAAGCGTAGTTTCGCAGCGGCTTGACAATACCGACAATGCAGATGAATTGGCTGCCGAATACGGCATATCCGTCGGCAAGGCTCAGTTGATAATCAAAATTATGCAAAATGCTCCCGAAGGCAAATATACGGTGGAGCAGCTTGTACAGCTCAAAATTAACGAGCTCAATCTTATTCTAAACGGATTGAGCCTGCCGCAGGACGAGATTTCGCAAAACGGTGCGGCAAGTGAAGGCAAGTACATCGGGCGCGATGCTGCCATAGCGGCAGCGCTCAACAGTATAGCTGCCGGTCTCACTCAAAACGATGTTCAACGTCTTGTGTGCAAAATGGATTTCGATGACGGCGTGATGGTGTACGAAGTGGAATTTGTGTACAAAAACTTCGAATACGATGTGGAGATCAACGCCTTGGACGGCAAGATCATAGGAGTGGAGAGCGAGGCGCAAAACACCCGCCCCAATCAATCCGAGCTTACCGAGGAACAAATCAAGCAAAAGGCGTTGGAGCTTGCGGAGGTTCCTCAGGCGGAACGCGACAGCGTCAATGTAATGGTGGAACGCGATCTTGACGACGGCGTGATGGAATATGATGTAAAATTTTCCTACAACGGCAAGTACTACGAATTCGATATCGACGGTTATGGCAATATTCTGTCGGCTTCGCAAAAAGAGATTAGCAGCGGCAGCTCCGAATCGGATCTGACGCGGGAAAAGATACGGCAGAAAATTTTGGAAGCAGTAACAAAGGATTCGAGATTTGCGTCACTAACGCTGCAATCCACCCGCGAATGGGAAATAGAAATGGACGTTGAGCACGGCAGACAGGTGTATGAAGTGGAATTTAAGTGGGGTCGTTACGAATTCGACTGTGTGTTGGACGTAGCCACGGGCAACGTAACCTTCAAGGCTGAGCTTGACGATTGATATATTTCAAAGAAAGAAACGAGGCAAAGAGCCTCGTTTTTTTATGAAAAGGTGATAGGCAAACTTGATTTTTGCTTTTTATATGTGATACGATGGTGCTACAGTGTGGCGTGGGGACGCACACTGAACGGGAAAATCCTTGGGGGACTGTGTTTTTCCAATATTAAAAAGGAGAAATACGTTTTATGGATTTTGTAACTTTTATGTCGAGCGTTCTCGCCGACAGCAACAGTGCGTACCTTCTTGTGTACGCAATTGCAGTATGCTTGCTGACTCAGCTGGTAAAGAGGCTTTTTCTAAGCAAAGCAAAGGTAGATGTGCTGCACAAATTCGATTGGTCGCCGATTTTACCCTTTATTTTCGGATTGGTGTTCGCGGTATTGGATGTTTATGCAGTTCAAAGAAAAGCATTTGCCTTTTCCACGGTTGTACAGACGTTGTTTTCCACCTTGGCTATAGGCGCACTGGCTTCGACCGGCTTCCAATTTGTCAAGCGTCTTTCCGGTCAAAGTCTATCCGCTTTGATGAAAAACGATTTGTTCGGCGTATTTTACACACAGCTGTTGTATTTCGGCAATGTGCGTAAGCAAATCGTGGAAAAAGAGCTTACTCTCGATGACTTTATCGGCAAGGTCAAGCTGCTAGCCTCCGACGCCGAAGCAATTTACAAGCAGGAGGGCAGTGTAGATGCAAAGCGCTGCGCTCTTGCCAAATTGCTCAGCGGCATAATCGACGAGGGCAGTATCGAAACCTGCGTAAATGCCATTAACGAAGCATTGGTGCGGATGTTTGCAAGCAACTGACGAAATGAGCTATCTCTCAAGAGATAGCTTTTTTCATTACAGCAAAACACGCCGATTTGGTCTCGGCGCGCTTTTTGATCTCATAAGATATTTTGTTACAGATAGGCCTTGAGGCTTTCCAGCTTGCTTTCCTCGTAACGCAAAATCTGCTTTTGCAGCAGCATCACATCCGGGTGAATATCGTTGTTTTCGCGAATCATACGGTAGAGGTCGATTATCCCGTTCAGTGTACCCTGCATCATTATTTTCGCCACGTGCGTTATGCTTTTGTCCGTCATCATTTTTGCCTTTATCCCCATGTTGGCCATGGTAATTGCAAACTTCGGTGCCGGCGTCGGATCGAAATTGAGATTTTCACACATTTCGTCCAACTGTTCAACATAGTGGTCATACTGTTCCACCTGCTTGTGCAGTGCCTTTGTCACTTCCTGCTTTTCCACGTATGGCAGCAAAGTTTTGATGCAGCTTTGCGCCATGGTAACATTTTTGTACAAATCACTCATCGCTTGACGTGTTTTTTCCACGTCGCAATTGTTTTCCGTCACGGTAGGATCTTCCGTCTGCGGCTTTTTTGTTTTGTTTTCAGTCGTCATCTTCGAAAGCCTCCTCCCAACTTAGGTGCGCGTCCTCGATTTGCAGCCAATCGGGGTCAAATGTGTCGAACAAACGGTTGCGGCAGGTCTCGAAGTTGGCGTAATATTCGTGGTTATTCTGTCTGCTTTTTGCCATAGTTACCTCCTGTATCTGGAAGTAGTATGAGCAGTGCTTCGGGAAATATGCCTGAATTATATAAGTTTCGTTTTCCGCACAATCAGATAGAATTTTGCTTTACGTAAAGCTTCTATGTGTCCAAACTGCAAGCTTTATTTACTCTTTGTCTTTGAAATGAAATCTCGTATCACACGTTCATAACGTTCAAAATCCTGCATGTAGCTTAGTCCGTGTCCTGCACCGGGGAAGGTTTCAAGCTCGGCATAGCATTTGCAGCTTTGATAAATTTTTCTGCTCATTTCGCAAGGCACAATATCATCGTCCTCACCGTGAATGATAAGTATAGGGATTTTCGTATTTTCAACGGCATGCAGCGCATTGGCCGTGTCCAATCCGAAGCCTCCGAATATTCTTGCGCCCAAACGTACAAACGGCATTGCGAGTTGAGGCTTCAGCTTCATTTTGCTACAGGTGTCTGCAATGATGTCTGAAGGCGCGGCATAAGGGCTGTCGGCAATAATACCCTTAACATTTACAGGCAAGTCAAGCTCGCTTGCCATAAGCACCGTTGCAGCGCCCATCGAAACGCCTGCCAGCCAAATTTGCGTGCTTTGTCCGAATCGTTTGATAGCGTAGCTTATCCAGGATAATACATCTCGGCGTTCACGTATTCCGAATGTTATCGTATGTCCGTCGCTTTCACCGTGCGCTCGCATATCCACCAAGAGAGTATTGAACCCGCTTTTACGCGCCAACTTGTTGCCTCCGCAAAAATCACGTATCGCCGTCCCGCGGTAGCCATGCATCTGAATTTGCAAAGGCGCGCCGTCCGCAACGTGATAGTAACGCGCCGCAAGCTTCAAGCCGTCGTAAGAATATGTAAAGACTTTCTCATATGGCACAGAGTCCATCTCCGCAATGAGTGCAAACATTTTTTCTCTGTTGGTGTCGAAGTGTTTGCCTACAGGCAGACGATAATGATCCTGTAGCTTGTGAGATCGTTGATAAAATGCTTTGAAGTAGCACATAAGCGCCGCCGTAAATACAAGCAGCAGTGAAAACCCGACAATTCCCAATACAGTAAATAGCCAAACCATATAAATAATTTACTGTATAACTTTTCGTTTGTCAAGTTGAACTGCGCGCACATTCCCTTTTGACTTTTTGTCGAATAGAGCAATATATTTGACAACTGTGCGGCAAAATGGTATACTTACGATAATGACATTTGTAATATTGGTAAAAGAATATCACAGTTTTATCAAAGGGAACATAAATGACAAACGAACAATGTAAATCACAAAAAGTTGTCAATAATGACGATCGCATTGTCGGGCTTCGCCGCCACAGTGAAGAAGTCAATAAATTGGTGGTGGAGAGCCTTCAGGGCGCGTTGCTGCTGCTCATCGGCAAGAAACCTTATGACAATATCACAATAACCGAGCTTTGCCGCAAGGCAGGCGTTTCTCGTATGGCATTTTACGGCAACTTTCAGAGCAAGGACGACATTTTCAATCGTATAGTCACCGATTTGCATACCGAGATGATCACGAGAGTGGGCAGTCCTTTTCGGAAGCCTTTTTCCGTGATGTGGTATGGGGAAATGTTTCGATTTGTGGCGGAAAAATCCGATGTTTTGGGACCTATTTTTTCGGCGGGTTACCATGACAAGTATTTGCAGCTTGTCAATTCGCTGGTGTTGCGGCTGCCATCTCTTACTGATGAGGAGAAATACATTTCTCTTTTGTGGATAGGAGGTATAGTCAACGCAGTGGTGCATTGGCTGATGAGCGGCATGCGGGAAACTCCCGAGCAAATGGCAAGCTACTGCAACAGATGCTTTGCCAATTTTGTTCCCAGGTGTCAGGATACTGTCAATCAAAAATATTTTGAGACAAATAATATCGAAAGCACTGACTTTTGATTGACATTTTAACTTTTTTAATGTAATATATATTTCAGCCGCATAAAAAGGGTTATTTTGTTAAGCGCCGAAACCGATTTCGGACATGTTTAAAAAGAACACCGAATCAAAGGTCACCCTATTAGCGAGTCTTGTTCAGGAGGTAAAAAGTGTATGTACGCAATCGTGAAAACCGGCGGAAAGCAGTACAAGGTAACGGAAGGTCTTGTTTTCGAAACAGAGCTTTTGGATGCTGAGGTAAATTCCGCGGTAGAGCTTGAGGTTGTGCTTGCAACGGACGGTGACAGAGTAGTTACGGGTCCCGATGCGGCAAACTGCAAGGTCTCGGCAACGGTAGTAGAGCACGGCAAGGGCAAAAAGATCAATATCTTCACCTACAAAGCCAAGAAAAATATCCGTCATCGCCAAGGTCACAGACAGCCCTATACCAAGCTCAAGGTAGACAAAATTACCATCGGCTAATGACAGATATCACAATCACACGTAAAAACAATTCCATTGTGGAAGTGACGGCGAGCGGGCATACGGGCTATGGCGTAAGCGGCGAAGATATCGTGTGCGCAGGCGTTTCCACCCTCATACAATCGGCACTGCTGGGTTTGTTGCAGGTGGCGCAAATAAACGTCCATTACAAGGTTGATGAGGACAAGGGCTCTTTGAAGTTCACCCTGCCGGAAAAGCTTACGGCAGCTGAGCGGCACGATGCGGATGTTATCCTCAACACAATGCTGTGCGGACTTAACGACTTCTACACGGAATATTCCGATTTTATCAATTTGGAGGTAATTTGAAATGATG